>CAXHCG010000012.1:0-20323 GCA_964014905.1 uncultured Candidatus Poseidoniales archaeon
CTACAATGCAAGGACTTCAACAAGCCTTTGAGCGCCATGAGGCAGGTCCCGGTGTGGGGCTTCTCAAGCAGTTGGGCGTTGGCATTGACGGAGGGGTACTCAAGGCCGCAAACCCAGACGAAATCACCGCCATCATTGACGAACGAGCGGCGTTTTTGGCCTCCTTACCTGCCGATGCAAACGAGGTCGATTCAGGGATGCTCGACCATTTCTCCTCCCGGAAAAATTTGATACAAACCGTGGAGCGCACCTCGAGGCATTGGACGCTGACAACGGAGGGTTCAGCGGTTTCGGCCGACGACCTCCAAGAGACCATGGTCGTCACCGATTTAACCCCCGAATTGCTCCAAGGAGACGATTGGAAAACAGCTGAATTCAGAGCGTTTGACGTCACGCTCGAAGCAGCGACACCACGGACCGGGCGCAGCCATCCCATGCAGGCGTTGATCGAACGAATCCGCTCAATTTTCCTCGAGATGGGGTTCTCTGAACTCGTGGACGATTACGTTCAATCCGCTGGATGGAACATGGATGCCTTGTTCATCCCTCAGGACCATCCAGCACGGGAAATGCAAGACACGTTTTACCTTGACCAACCCTCATCGATCGAGCTTGATGCCGACGTTGTGCAGGCATGGAAAGCCATCCACGAACATGGAGGCGACACCGGGTCCACAGGCTGGGGCGGTTCCTATTCCGCTGAGGTGTCTCAACGTCCCTTGCTGCGGACCCACACGACGGTCAACACGATTCAATACCTCGCCCAACATCCAACCGAGGCCTGCCGCGTGTTTTCGGTCGACCGCGTGTTTCGAAAGGAAGCCATTGATCGCACCCACCTTCCTGAATTCCACCAGATTGAAGGCATCATCATGGAAGAGGGAGCGAACCTGCAGATGCTGGTGACCACCCTCAAAACCTTCTATGCCAAAATGGGTTATCCAGAGGTTCGAGTCCGTCCAGCTTACTTCCCATACACTGAACCCAGCCTTGAGATTGAAGTCAAATGGCGGGGCAAATGGCTGGAACTTGGTGGTGCAGGTATCTTCCGACCCGAGGTGACCGAGCCGTTGGGCATCACTTCCCCCGTTCTCGCATGGGGCATGGGCTTGGAGCGACTCGCTATGCTGGTGCTTGGCCTTGATGACATTCGCCAACTCTACATTTCCGACCTGGAGTGGTTGAGAAATCAGCCCATTCTCTGAAATTCTCGCAGTCTGGAGGGCTGGAAACCGAGGGAAGAAATAATTAGAGTGCTGGGACCAGCAATTACCATGCAACCCGGAGCAACCATTTCACTTCACATGTCAAATGTAGAAACAATACCAGGAAAGTCAATCGTGAGTTCACTGGGTTTGGTCACGGGCTCCACCGTTCGTGCGAAGCACCTTGGAAAAGACATTTTTGCTGGTTTGAAAAACATTGTAGGAGGGGAATTGAAGGCCTACACTGAACTGCTCAACGAGTCACGAAATGAGGCTCTCCAGCGCATGATGATGCAGGCCCACAGCATGGGCGCAAACGGCATTGTCAACGTTCGCTTTGCCACCTCCAACGTGGCGGCCGGTGCCTCTGAATTGTTCTGCTATGGTACTGCGGTTGTCGTTGAGTAAGGTGTTCCAATGGCTGACGCTGTCCCAATTTACATGCTCTACGTCTTGGGAGCGGTTTTGATACCGCTGCTTTTTCCGCTTTTGTCATGGGCCATTGGTCGCTGGTATCAAGACCGTTTGCATGGAGCTCTTCTTGAAAACGAGAAAAGGGAAGGTGCAACACTCCAAGACAACAACTACCTGTCCACCTCGTCTCAAATGACGAGCATGAATGCACAATCGTCCACCCTGCTGCATGTCAGTATCTGCGTTGGCCCCTCGATCGGTCAGATGTTTTTCATGTGGGTCAAGGGATTGTTTGGTGGCCGCCTTCACTCCTACGATGTGGTCCTGGATTACGGTCGACGTGAAGTTTTGCTCCGATTGAAGCGGCAAGCCAATGACTTGGGATGCTCATCCATCCAGAACATTCGCATCGAGACGTCGATGGTCGCGTTTGCCAAGAACAACAAGAGCAAGCAAGCATCGGTCGAATTTCTTGCCTTCGCGACTGGAATCCGCCAGTAGTCGGACGTCACTCCCACTCGTTCTGGAATCGCTTCTGACGTTCTTTGGCCCTTTCATCCACGTGTTCTTCCTCTGGGTCGTGCTGCTCAGGGTCAATGTTGAGTGATGGTTCACCTTCACTGAACATTTCACCAAACCGGTGGTGCATGAAGCGACGGATTTCTTCTTTATTCCCTTCAAAACGCATGTGAAATTTGTGATCGCCGGGTTCGCTCTCACGTCGTTTGCGGTTCTGCGTTCGCCAGTACCTTTGGAAAACACTGTGGCAAAATTTTTCATTTTTGTCCAAAGGAAAACCATCGGGCCAGTCCATCGTTGCTACATCCAAAACAAATCGGTTAAGGGACAAAAGGAACCGCTCCATCTCTTTCACGTCGATGCCGTTCATGCTGTCGTTTTCATCGCTGCCCGTATTTTTCTCATCCTCTGTGGTCATGGGAGCAAGTTGCTCTGAGTGTTTATGAAGGTGCCAACCAGCCATGAACGCACCCTCATAAAGAAAGAGCGCAGCCAGAACACCATGGAACTCTCCGGTACGGTGAGCAGCGGTTTGGGCCGGGCTCATGTTTTCATGGCTCAGCCGCACTACCAAGACCAGTTCCGAGAAATTCTTGGCGAAAAGGCATGGCCGGGGACGCTCAACATTGTGATTGACGGTGACATGTTCAGCCATTACATTGCACTCCGTCAAAAAGCTGGCATTGACACACTTGACGCTCCTGACGATGACCGTGAACGAGCAAAAGCACACGATGTTTCATCCTACGACCGCATACGCATCCGCGGTTTCCTCAGGGACGGGGTCTCGTTTGGTGGTGCTTCCGCCTTCAAAGGAACCATCGCCCATCGCGATGCCACGGTGGAATGCGCCGTTCTCATTCCTGATTTGACCCGCCACGTGGACGTCGTTGAGGTGATCTCGACCGCGTTTCTTCGTGAACACTTTGAGTTGAGCGACGGAGACCGCATAACCATCTCATTGTGAACGATGGTAAGTTACGGGCAGCGTACCAATTTCTGCCCATTCATTGTACAGCATGGTTTTGACTTCGTGTTGAGCCGCTCGCTGCCAGCGCCCCTTGCGGGTTCGTTCGGCCGTCCTCCCAGTTGGAGGCGAGGAAAACACGGTCGTGTGACTCTCTTGCGGCAGAGGTGAGTGTTCCCATTCAACGCCCCACAAGACCAACCATTCTGGAGGTGCAACACCAAAATCAACCGGTTCAAGCGGCCGTTCAATCGCCGCCTTGATGTCCTCTTCGCTCAATTCTCCAATCGCGAGACGAAACAGAGCGTTCGCCACTCGCCTCACCTGATTCCAAAGAAAGGCCTCACCTTTGATCTCAAAGCCCATCAACCGCTCTCCGTCCATCCACGGTTTGGCGGAAAGGATGGTGCGCATAGGGTTCTTCCCTTCCTCCAAGCGAGCAAAATTCCTGGCGTCATACGTCCCAACAAAGAGCGTAAGCCAACGCTGAAAGGACACAATGTCGGGCTGCTCCCAGAACTCAAGCGCTTCCAATCGGTACCGGTAGACACGGTTTGAAGCCATTCTCGGATTGAAATCACTGACCACTTCTTCAACGGTCAAGAAAGCGATGTTGTTGTCCAGCCGGTCATCAACGGCTCGGATCATTTTGCGTGGTGTGAGGGCGTCCCAGAGGTTTTTTTCAACGTCAACGATGCCTCCATTGATCCGAACGTGAACGCCAGCATCGGTTCGACTTGAAAGCACCAACAACTGGTCTTCAGGGGGTCCAATAAGCCATTTCAGCGATCGAAATACACGAATGAGTTCGCCTTGAACGGTTCGAACATCCGGTTGAATTTGACTGCCGTGAAAACCATCGCCAAGGTAGCCAATTCTGAAGAACAGTCGGACCTTTTCGGTCAACAGAACCTCTCCTCATTCGTCTGCGCTGAGTGTCGCAATGGCGTCTTCGACCGAATATCCGAGGGCTCCAACGGCCCACTCCAATGCCTGCTTTAGCCACGGTTGAATCATGGGTGCTTGGCGGCTGGGATCCATGACTTCAATGGCATCGATCAGGTTCCGGCTGGCCGTGAACAGCACCTCGTCGACGGGAATGTCCTCGAGCTCGAGTCGACGAGCGTAGCGTTGAAATTCCTTGACGGCGACGGGAATCCTCCGGCATTCGAGAGCGAAGGATGCGAAATCAGCGATGTACTCCATGTTGTCCTCGTCGAGTTCCATGGCTCTCTTGTAGGCGTTCATGATCTTGCGACCGGCGATGACGTCTTCCTGTGCTTCCATGTTCTTCATGTTGGCAAATTCGGCCCACATGTGGTGAAGCTCAGCGATGTCTCCGTTGCTTCCCAGTTTTTCCTGAAGGTCAGCGAGTGCTCCGTCAATGTCGCCTTGGCGGAACAAGGTGATGGGTTTCTCTAACAATGCTTCGACCATGGTATCTTCTCCGCCTCAGCGTAGGCCGAGGGGCTTTTCAAGCCTCGCTCGGGCATGGATGCCTTCATGCCTCGGATTCTTCACCGTTTGACAAGGCGCTCTTGATGTCTTCGAGCATGTTGGATTGGGAGTGCTTTCGATGCATCTCATTCAACATGAGTTTGATGTCTTCCCACTTTCGGATTTTGTAGAAACAATGACGTGGGTCATGGTCCACTCGGCGGGTGGTTCGCTGGTAAGTCAGGAAGGCGAAAAATTTCTTGAGGATGCTTTTTCGAACCTTTGTGGTTGTTGAGTCATCGGTGTTCATCGTCGTTCCGGGGGCTGTTCCTGCACTCACGCCAATGGATTCTTCCACCAGTCCAATCCCTGAATCGGTCATGATGGTGACCGTGGCATAGCCGAGCATGGTGCCCATGGGGGTCCGCTCAACCATGACCTCAGAGATGCGATCAAACAAAATGCGCCGATGGGAACGGGACAGCAAGAAAGCATGTTGGAAGATGATAGCGTTGGTGGTGACGGCGTACGAGAAACTTCGTTGGTACTTGTAGGTAAACGCCCAAAACGCCACCAAGAACACAAGTCCTGAGATGAGGTAGTTGTAATTGTCAATCGGGATGAAATCATAGGCTCCTGCTTCAGCACCAAATAGCCCCGCAATGGCGCTTAGGACGTTGTCAATCGAGATGATGACGGGAAGGAAGGTAATCCCGAGAAGGGCGAACGTGACCCAGCGACCTGAGGTTGAGATGTTGAGCATCCTGTTTGCCCACGTGATGAAGCACATCACGAGAACAAATCCGACGGGCAGACTTTCCCAGTTGGTGACCTCGATCAGCGTGGCCGTCAATTTGAGCAAAAAAGAGGCGTCGTCGGCTGGATTTATGCCGTTGTTGAACAACAGATGGACGCCAAACACCAAGGCTCCCAAAACGTACATTCCCAGAAAAGCGAGGGTGCTTGGACCTGCCTCTCCATTCTCGAGGATTTCCTCACCGCTAATCAAGCGGTACTTGTCCCGATTGGTGGTCCCCTGAGCGGCGTCATCCTTCACTTCTGCAGTGGGTTCCTCGGTGGGTTCCTCAACGGTTTCTTCGTCGCTCATCGCAAGCCCTCATGCAGCCTTGCTACGATGTAAATCAAATAACTTCCCCCGCTAAGACACCAAATCCTCAGTGTAAGACGCCCCACGCATGTTCGGCGTTGCCGCGTGCCCATCCGTAATCGGTGCGACGTCGAACCCCGAATTCGTCAACGATCTCCAGGCGCGTAAGTGTCAAGGGGTATTCGTTGTAAGTGAGGTGGGACCATATCCCACCTCGAGTGGGTTGGTCAAAATGCCAGTGAGCCCTTTCAACGGCCTCAACGGTCAATTTGATGCTCGTTCGACTGTTCCACATGTGAACGTCAAACGCAGGTAGCGGTGCCCCTGGTTGTTGTCCATGCGCTCCCTCGGTCCGCTTTGAGGCTCGCTTCTCGACCTTGACTCGGGCAAATCGCTCGCTTCGTTGATGGCGCGCATCGTGAAACAATCCTCCCTGCGAGAGTCCGATATGCTGTATGTCGCGTCGCTTCCATGGTCGGGGGGTGCGTGCGGTCATGGTCGGCGAGAGGTGTGGGAGGAACCAGTCCAAGTAGGACCCGTCATCAAAATGCAGAACACCCCAATACCAAGGTGGTGATGGCGCTTGAACGCATACCTTCTGGAAGTATGCCGTCCCGGTCACCTCTTCCCCATCGATGACTCCGTTGACATTGGTTCCGTGGACACGGAGGATGTCATAGCCCATGCCAGCAGCGTACGTGGCATTGGATGGACGGGCCACGGACATGGCTGAGTTCCACGGCGTGAGGTTCAGAGCCATGGATGCTGGGGCTCCGTTTTCGACGGCTATTTTGTCCCCTCGCAGGTTCAACCAAAACGAATCTTTGCCACTGGTCAGTCCCATCGACAGGTCGTCGGGGAGGAGTGGAACAACCGCCCCACCGCCCTGGCCAAGCCCACTGGCGGGCCATGCTGGATGCGTGTCCGACATGGCGATCATGTCGCAAGTTCGCTTGATGTAGGGCTCATGCATTCGGTGGCCATCAAACCACCAAGCGCACACCATACCGTCGATGACCATCCCGCCATGTTCATCAACGCCCGGCCGGCCACTCGGTGTCCAAGGCGTCCCGTTCACTTCCACACGGTCGTTGTCTTTGGTGGACCAGAGCACCATCAATTGCTTCCCCCATTCTGGACCTTTTGGGTCGTCGATCATGACCAACCACCACCACCAATCCCACGTCATGTGCCAAAGGGGTTCCCGAATTCCAAGGCGCCACATCGTCGAGAAATCACCTTCAAAAGAGGTCATCTGGCGTTTGTCCATGATCGTCCCTCACTCGATTTCTTTGGATTTAAACAAAACACTGCCGAGCAACCAGCATGCACCAGCTTGGAACAGGAGCACCAGAACGGAGACCACTATGGTTCCCAATGCCCCAATGTCGAGTCCAGGTGTTGACCAAAAGATGTTCAGCGCTTCCGAACCCTGCAGCGGACCGTTTCCACCGCCCCAGAGCCCCATCTGAATGAGCAAGGGCGTGTCCTGCCAAGCCAACGCCGCTCCAGCATCAACGATGTTCATCGCCCAACCGATGACCGAGAATCGGAGGATGGCCGCATCGGGTGCGCCCAGTGTGGTGAGGATCATGCCCAATTCCCAAGCAGCAAACGGAAGCGCCAAGACCATTCCATGCTTCCACATCACGCCCAAGGTACAAAACAGCATCCCGTACACGGTGATGGCCAGGATGGAAGCGAGCCAAACCGACATCCAAACCCCAAGGTCGCCAAATCGGAAGAAGCCTTCGCTGGGTCCCATGAGGCCCGATACAATCGCTAGCAGGGCGATCAGGAGCGTGAGGTAAATCCATGCAAGGGCATAAAATCCAAGCAATCGGTAGAGGAACACTTCTCCTCGAGCAATGGGTTTAGCGAGCATAAAATGCATGGTTCCGGAGTTCATCTCGTTTCGAATAAGTCCGGTTGCCATGAACAATGGAACGAAGATACCGATGAGGAACACAACCCCCAATTTACCGATAGCGAGGACAAAGCTTCGATGGATTGATTCCAAGGCATAGGCTTCGTCGTCGGGGTCTTCATCCACGTTTCCATCGCTCAGAATGGTAAACGTTCCTTGGCCGTAGCGGTCGGGAACAATCTGGATGTCGCATGGAATCCCGTTCTGGTTGGCGTCTTTCTGGGACGGTGTGCGATTTTCTGTGTCGCAATCGCCGTTGTCGTCCATGCCGACGCTGCCTTCTTCCAGGGCGTCCCAATCAAAATCATCTTCGTTCACCCACAGGCTAGGGTCGTCTGGCAAAATGGAGGCATCGAGAAGCCCAGGATGAGAATTCACGTCATAGATGTCCGTGCCGTACAGGAATTCTTGCCCGTTGGGGTAGCCATCGTTGTCCCAGTCATACGAGTCTCCATCGTTGTCGATGGCTTCGTAATCTCGCGTCATGGCGTCGATGTAGAACATGGTCAAGACCCCCATAGCCGCAAGACCAACCAGCAACACTACCCACGTGGAAAGCCGCTTGCGCTGTTGGCGCAGCGTAAATTCACCGATGGCCAAGGCTTTGCGGTCCATGCCGCTCCAAAGGCTAGGAATGGTCCGTTCGGCCATCACGCATTCCCTCCAGCGAGGTAGTGAAGCAGTGATTCAAGGTCGTCATCTGGATTGTCGATAAGGTTCACTTTGTGATTGTTTTCAACGATGAGCCGAGGTAATTCTGCGTGAAGTTGTCCAAAATGGTAGGTTTGAATCAGGAGTTCTTTGGCGTTTGGAAAACTGACGCCAAACACTGCGGGGTGAGTCAGAATATCGCGGGCAAGACCACGCGCATCCTCACCAACGAGACGTATGGTGTGGGGAATTTGGTCGAGGCGTTCTCGGATGGCGTGAAGGTTTCCCAAGGCCACCAATTTTCCTTGATGCAGAATGACAATTTGCTCGGTGATTCGCTCAATCTCATTCAAGATGTGGCTGCTCACGAGCACGGTCCTGCCCAACTTTCCAAGTTCACGTATCACGTTCATAATGGTGGTTCGAGCGAGCGGGTCGCATCCCTGCAGCGGTTCATCCAAGATGATGAGTTCCGGGTCGTTAACCAGGGCGTGTGCGATCTTTGTTCGTTGACGCATCCCCTTTGAGAACCGTCCGATCTCTTTGTTGGCGACATCGCTGAGACCGACAAAATCAAGCACACGAATGGCCTCAACTTCGGCCTCCTTCCGGGTCATGCCGTGGAGCCGTGCGAACGTGCTCACAAATTCGAGTGCCGTCATCCAATCGTGCATTTTCTCATGATCGGGGACGAAGCCGACGTTGGCGTAGGGGGCCGGATTTTTCCACGGATCAACGCCGAAGAGCTTTACCTCACCAGCACTCGGCCGCAATTTCCCCATCAAGAGTTTGAACAGCGTCGATTTCCCGGCGCCATTCATTCCCAGTATTCCCGTGACGCCCCCGCTCAAGCCCAAGGTGATGCTGCTGAGGGCGTGTATGCGGCCGTAGGATTTTGAAACGCCGTTGAAGTAGACCACGGGGGCCTTTGGGGCAACAGGAGTCAAATCCTGGTGGGGTTGCCCTTGCTGCGTCATGTCGGGTATCATTCACGGGTCACCTCCATGGAAGCGACCCTTGAAGCCAACACGTAGAGGGCCAAGGCATTCATGGCGACCAAAGCGACCAGCGAGTAGGTCCACGAATACTGGTCGTAGATGGTCTGTGTTCCAATGATGGCTTGCCCCACATGAGCAACACAGTCGTAGGGCGAGATGAGGTAGAGGATTTCACGGTCAAACAAATTTTTCACAATGCTCGCCAGAGTTTTGGTTCCGAAGACAATGGCCAAGAGTCCAATGCCCGGAAAAAACCGTCCGGTTGACACACTCGAAAGGCTGAGACCAATGCTGGTGTAGGTGAAAATCAAAAGCATTCCAGCCAAAAAACCCGAGAGGAACATCGGAAACACGTCGACCATCCACGCCCAACCTCGCCCATAGGCCACCACCTCGGCGAGGAAGTACAGGACGTAGGTGACCAGCACCACCAAGGCTTGGATGAGGGCCACAGAGAGGAACTTCATCCCCACGTAATCAAACCGAGAAACCGGTCGGGAGAAGTACAACGCCGATGTTCCGTGTTGTCGGTCTTCGGAAATGACGCCTCCCACCAAAAGGGCCGCCACCAAGGGATAGTAGAGCACATTGCGGGGAAAGAAACCGAGGACGTGGCCGTACAAGTTGTCTCGGCTCACGCCGAAGAGAGCATGGAATTCAGAACTCCCAACAAGACCCGAGAGCAAGGTCATTCCAGCATCGGCCAGCGAGGCGATGAAAGCGATGAGGATGAAGATTCGAGTCGGCATCGTCCACGGTCGGTGACCTTTGCGAAAAATCCCGAGCAGGTGGTGGCGGAGGATGGACCAGTTTCTCATCCACCGCGGATTGAGTTGGCCTGTCCACGGCGTGTAATGCTGTTCAAAAATCTCACCGCTTTGGGCTGTGGTGGCGGTTTGCCCGTGTTCCGGAGATTCATCTCCGGTGTTTGCTCCCCAAGCAACATCCATCCGACCCTGGCCCGTGACAGGGGCCTCTGCCGAGAAATTATCATCGCTCACGATGCACCACCACCGAGGGATTCCGGGGCGTCAACGCGGCGGGCTTCAATCGGAGAACGGAGGAGGTCATCGCTTGATTTCACGCTGTAGCCAAGGTTGTCCATGATGGCAAGAAAGAGGTCTTCCAGGGAAGCCTCGTATTCGTGCATCCGGCGTACTTGGGCCCCAACCTCTGCCGCCGCCCTGAGAATCGAAGTGGTGGTGTCGTCTTGGGTGTGTGCGATTCGCATGACCCTCCCCTCTCGTCGAACCCGGAAACCTTGGTCGGTCAAGCGCTCTTCAAGCCGAGTAGCGCCACCCCAAACATGAATTTCGATCTCTCGGTCAATGGCTTTGAGGTCCTCGATTTTTCCTTGTGCTGCAAGGGCGCCCTTGTGAAGCAGGATGATGTTCTCGCAGACCCGCTCGACGTCGTCCATGAGGTGGCTTGCCATCAAGACCGAGCGCTTGGCTTCGTTGACCATGGTGTTGAGTGTGGAGATCATGAACTCTCTTGCCTTCATGTCCAAGCCGTTGGATGGTTCGTCAGCGATGAGCAAGTCGGGGTCGTGGATGATGGCACAGGCCAATTTTGTCGCCTGCTTCATGCCGGTTGAGAAACTTCCAATCTCTCGGTAGCGCTGTTCGCCAATGCCGACAAACTGCAGCGCTTCATGGGCGCGATTCATGGCGACCACGGGGTTCATTCCGAGGAGTTCACCAGAATACCGAACTTGGTGTATTGCGTCCATGTCGGGGTTGAGCGCATCGTATTCAGGCATGTAGCCGATGCGTTGGCGAATATCGATGCCCTGGTTTCGAATGTCAAATCCGAGGACGGTGCCTTCTCCTGAGGTGGCTTGTATCAGGCCGAGGATTGTTTTCAGGAAGGTGGATTTGCCTGCCCCGTTTTGACCCAGCAAACCGGTGGCCCCTCGTGGGATGGAGAGGTTGAGGTTGTCAAGGGCCACATGGGGTCCGTATGCCTTGGTGAGTTCCTTGGTTTGGATGATCGGTTCATCCTCCATGGGCATCTCCAAAAGATGGTGGGCCAAGACGAACCATGAAGCCTTGTGTTGAATGGTTGGCCGTCACTCCCCAATGCCGCCCCGTGTTTTGACAGCGATGCCTTTCGTCATCGCCCCCATCTCCGTGGATGTGCATTGGGCCACGCCGTGACCGAGGAGTTGACCTGATTCGTTGGTTATGAGGCATGGCTGACCCGGGGCCAACCAGGGGTCGCATCCCACAACAAAACCATGGAACACGTTTCTGCCTTTTCGAACAAAGGGTTCCGCATCGCTGTCGACGACAACGATCGCCGGACCTTTTCCAACATGCCCCCACCATTCCGTCCGGGGCAATCCCGTGGGGTTTGGTTCCGACCGATGCACAAGCAATGCCTGAGCCCCGGTGTCGGCCAAGGACATTCCTCCGTCACGAAGCCTTGGACTAAACAAATGCCGACCATGCTCATCGTTGATGTTCTTCACGCGCCCTTCCCTGTTCACAACGAACTGCGCCCCTTCCATGATGGCCACGGCGACCTCTTTGCTGGCGTTGAGCAACACCATCTGTTTGGCAATGCCTTGCTTCACTCGGAGGTTGTTTCGGGCCTTCTCCCTTCGTTCTGGTTCCACTGGCTGGTGCACCTCATTCGTGAGGTTAAGGGAATCAAGGGCCTCAGAAAGCCGTTGCTTCATCCCATCGCCCGCTACATCGACGGTGGCGAAGGCGACATCGGACAAGCCAAGCCGTTGAAGTTCCCGTTGAATCCACGCCTGTTCGGGTTCGTGTCGCAAGACCCACGCCGGAGCGTCAAGATGCGCAAACGGGTTGAGGTCTTCCAACGAAGCAGGAATCAGCCCCAACGAAGTGAGAATCAGCGGTTGCAGGGTGGGGTGATGGCGGTCGAGCCATTCGAGAACATCGTTGATGCGTTCTCGGAAAGGCCCCCGAATGCCGTGGAACACAATCGCTTGATCGGTTTCATCCTGACCCTCCCAACGCATGTGGACGGTTCGTCGTGCCTTGGCAATGTGCGGCCGACTGAAGGTGTCATCGCCTCCCCATTGAACCCCCCCGCTTCGGGGTGTTTGTTGACTCCATACCACCCAGTCCCAGGCATCTTCCCACATGCCTTGGTCTTGGTCAACGTCCCGGGCTGCATCGCGATCGGTGTAGAATCGGTCAGGACGAAGGTTTCGTTCAAGACTTGGTGCAGTGGTGAGCCAGAGGAAGGCTTCCCGAAGAGCCGGATGCTGGTGGCTGCGTTGTTCCACCAGTTGCCATATACGGCCGTCTCGAACGGCTTGCTTGCATCGTGCGAGTTCCGCCAGCGTCACTTCAAGATTGTATTTCGCCAGCAAGTGTTCCCTCTCTTTGGCTCCCAAGTTCCTCACCTGAGCGGGTGTTTGTTGGGCAACACAGGGCATAAGAAGTGGCCAATCAACCAACTCTTGGATGCGTTCCGTGCCCCATGGCGTCAGCAAGCGTCCGTCGCGAGCAAACAAGGCATATGCTGCAGAATCAAACAGGTCTGCGCCCAGAGCGATTGACATCGGGAACAACATGGGGTGGCCGCACCCAAACATGTGGACGGGGCGATTGGGTGGCAGCAAAGGAAGACTTGCCATCATGATTTTCGCATATTCTTTGTACCGTTGCTGCTCCATCACCGGGACAATTCCGCCGATGGGATGCACTGCGAAGGGGTGAGACCCCATGAGCTGAGCCGAAATGTGACGCAATTCCCGAAACACACCGCCTTGAATCGGCCCGTTGAGCATCGTGTCCCCTGAGGCCTCCAGGCTTTGTGCTGCACGTGCCTCGGTCTCCCGAACCGCATCCTCGACCTCTTCAGCGTTCATGTCGGGCCGTGAAAAGACATCCAACATGGTAGCGATATCGACGCCAATTAAACGTTGAAAAGCGACGATTTCGTCCACTCCGACCTCCACATCCCCGTAGACGTAGGATTGGAAGGTACCTGAATCGGTCATGATGACGCCTGGAAAATCCAACAGTTTGTGAACGCCTTCCTTCTCGGCGACCGCTCGAAGTTCATCGTGTTTCCACATGATGTAGGAGTTGGTGATCAGAGCTTGGATGCCGTAGTTATCCCACATCTCTCGAGGTTCGACGGTGCGGATGTTGGGGTTCACAACCGGCAAAAGCGCAGGTGTTTCGAGCACGCCGTGGTGGGTGTGCAACTTCCCGAGGCGAGCCCGTCCGTCCCGTTGGGTCACTTCAAACCGGCCGTGGTCTTGAATTCTGCACGGTTGCGGGTCGTCCCGCCGTTCATTGCTCCAAGCGGACATGCCTTGCCCTCCGTGCGGTCTTTTTTGAAAGGCTCGCCGGTTTAATCGGTTCACGCCTCGGTTGGCATGTCCACAAACTCGACCTTGCCGTGGGCCAGAATAAACTCGCGCCCGAGTTCGTCGAAGGTGTCCAAAAGAGCCGAAGAGAATCGGACGCGTTGGATTTCATCATCGGCTTCCAGGTCCTTTTTGACGCCCTCGAGCGTCCCAGGAGCCGCTCCACACGACAAGCATGCTCCCGTCAAATCGAGAACGATGTCAAGGCCGTCGCCGCTGTTTTCGGTTCGAGAAACAGCAATTCCGCCGCCATGACCGTCGAGGGCGGCCCTCACCGGTCCGAGACGGCTGAGAAGGGCAGGAACGTAGTGTTCGGTGTCCACCACGGAATTCAGGGGCATGTTCCTCAGACGCTCTTCTTCTTCGGGGTTGGTCGCTTCTGCAACGCGGCGTGCTGCTTCCGCTTCCATCGCAGCCTTTGCCTCAGCGGCATATTGCGCCACCAGGTCATCGTCCATGCGGTTGCCTCGGGGTGATGAACTTCAAACCTCGCATTTACGAGAAAGAGCGACGGAAGGCAAGCCGAGTCGTTTCTTTTTAGCCCTTGACGACTACATCCATTGATAAAGGAGGGACATGACGGTTAATTGGGTGATGAGGGTGACTGATGAAATCCTAAGGGTTGAGGACCTTCACGTGAGTGTCGACGACACTCCGATCCTCAACGGCATGAACCTCACGATACACCGAGGTGAAATCCACGTTGTCATGGGACGCAACGGTGCCGGGAAATCGACCCTAGCGAGCGTCGTCATGGGCCACCCTGCCTACGAGATAACGGGCGGTTCAATCCACTACATGGGCACAAACATCAACGAGATGAGTGTCTTTGAGCGAGCACGTGCCGGTATGTTTCTGTCGTTCCAATACCCAGCGGTCATTCCGGGCGTTCAAGTTGGTACGTTTCTCAAAAAGTCCGTCCAATCGGTCCGGGACGAGCCGTTGAAAGGCCGGGCCTTCCGCAAAGAGCTCAACGCTGCCATGGCCTCGCTTGAAATGCAAAAGTCGGTGCTCTCTCGCTACGTGAACGACGGATTTAGCGGCGGAGAAAAGAAGCGTCTGGAGATTCTTCAGATGCTGTTGCTCAAACCCACCCTGGCGCTGCTTGATGAAACCGATTCAGGCCTCGACATCGATGCGCTGCGCATCGTCGCCAAGGGCATCAACAGCGTTGCTCCACAGGCTGGATGCCTCATCATCACCCACTACCAGCGCCTCTTGGACCACGTCCAGCCGCATTTTGTCCACGTCATGATCGATGGAGTCATCGTTCAAACGGGCGGCCCAGAGCTCGCCCTCAAACTCGAAGAACAAGGGTATGACTGGCTCGAAGAAGCAAAGGAGGTCGAAGCATGAGCGATGAAGCACGTGAAGCAGTTGGTGACTACCAGTTTGGTTTCCACGACCCCGAAAACGCCACCATTCGATTCGACAAAGGCCTCTCTGAGCAAGTTGTCAGGGACATTTCAGAGCTCAAAAATGAACCTGAGTGGATGATGGAAATGCGGGTGAAAGCCTACCGCCACTTCACCGAACGGAAAATGCCGGACTGGGGCAACTGCAGCGAACTCAACAACATTGACTTTGACAACGTCACGTACTTCCTGCGCTCCTCCGATGCAACCGAAAAGAACTGGGACGATGTGCCGGACGACATCAAGAACACCTTCGACCGACTTGGTATCCCCGAGGCGGAACAAAAGTGGTTGGGGGGCGTTACGGCACAATACGAATCCGAAGCGGTGTACCACTCCATCCGAGAAGATCTTCAGGACCAAGGTGTCCTCTTCCTTGACATGGACAGCGGCCTCAAAGAACACCCGGAACTTGTTAAGAAATTCTTTGGAACCGTTATTCCCTACGCCGATAACAAATTTTCAGCGCTGAACACGGCTGTGTGGTCCGGTGGCTCGTTTATTTACGTTCCAAAAGGCGTCCATGTTGAGATGCCGGTGCAGGCCTACTTCCGCATCAATGCGAAAAACATGGGTCAGTTCGAGCGCACCCTGATCATCGCCGATGAGGGCAGCAGCATTCACTACGTCGAGGGATGCACAGCGCCCACATACTCCACCGATTCGCTTCACTCAGCCGTGGTTGAACTCATCGCCATGAAGGGTGCTAAAATTCGCTATTCGACCATCCAAAACTGGTCTGCCAACGTCTACAACCTCGTCACAAAGCGCGGCGTGGCCCACGAAAACGCCACGGTTGAATGGGTTGACGGCAACATAGGTTCAAAATTGACCATGAAGTACCCATCCGTTCTGCTGAAGGGCGAAGGTGCTCACGCCGAAGTGATCTCCGTCGCCTACGCAGGAGCGGGTCAACATCAAGACGCAGGAGCCAAGGTTCACCACCTTGCCCCGAACACGACCTCGAGCATCCTCTCAAAATCCATCTCCAAAAACGGCGGCCGGTCTTCGTACCGAGGCATGCTGCAAGTTACGCCGAAAGCCCACGGTTGCCGCTCAAAGGTTGTTTGCGATGCGCTGATGCTTGACAGCGATTCCCGCTCGGACACCTACCCTACCATGGAGGTTGGAAACTCAACCGCCGACCTTGAACACGAGGCCAGCGTTTCAAAAGTCTCAGGCGACCAACTCTTCTACCTCATGAGCCGAGGTTTTTCCGAAGAGGAGGCCATGGGGCTCATTGTCAACGGTTTCTTCGAGCCCTTCACAAGGGAATTACCGATGGAATATGCCGTTGAACTCAACAAATTGCTTGAACTGGAAATGGAGGGTTCCATCGGATGAAGTACGCCGACATGGCCGTTCCCTCCCGTGCTCTTCATCTATGGCGATACACTCCTTGGGCACGCATCCACCCATCCAAAGTCGACGAAGTTCCCCACGCTAGCGAGGTACGTTTTGACGTCGTCGAGGGCGGCCAGTTGATTGAAGGCGCCCCTCGGATTGTGGACGGAGAAGACATTGGACGTGTGTTCCTCAGCGAACTCGGAGGCTCTGCGTGGACGGTGGAAACCGACGGAAAAAGTGAGATTATCCACGTGCAAGCTGTCGCCTCGGCGCAAACCGCAGTGGGGCACCTCCACCTCGTGCTCAAGCATGATGTGGCCGTAGTCCTCCACCTTTCTGGCCAATCCGAATGGGCAGGACTGCACATCACCGGCTCCGTCGGGGCCAACGTGCGGGCAGGGTTCGGCCTGGTGAACGAACTTTCGTCCAAGGGCAAACTTTTGCATTGCGAAGATTGGACCATCGGGCGAGATGCCACGCTTGAACTGGCGGGCCTATCCATCGGCGGTTCTCGTTGCAAGAGCGATGTGCGCAGTCGATTAACCGCTTCAGGAGGTGCCCTTGCGCAGGCCATTTCGGTCCATGGCTCTGGCCAGCGTCATGTCGACCATCACATTGAGATTCATCACGACGTCCACCACACCGATTCATCCCTCAACATCCACGCAGCGTGCGATGACCGGAGCCATTCAATCGCCACCGGTTTGTTGACCATCAAAGAGGATGCCAACCACTGCGATGCCAGTCAGGTGTTCAAGAATCTCCTCCTCTCCGAACGGGCTCGAGCCGAGGCCATTCCTGAACTCGAAGTTCTTGCCGACGAAGTGTCAGCTGCCCACGGTGCAGCCAGTGCGCCGGTCGACCAAGACCAACTTCACTACTTGATGAGCCGTGGATTGGGCGACGATACAGCGGTTGCACTGCTCATTGAGGGGTTCATGCAAAGCGGATTCTCAGGTCTTGAAAACAAGGGGCTGGTGGACGAAATCAGAAATCGGCTCGCCATGCACTTGGAACGCGAACTCGAGGGGTGATGATGTGTCGTTAAGGGAGCAATTTCCAATTCTTCAGCGCGAGGTGAACGGCTACCCGCTTGTTTACCTCGACAACGCTGCGACGACCCAAAAGCCACAAGTCGTTCTCGACGCCATGAACGCTTACTATTCCGAATCAAACGCTAACGTTCACCGGGCGGTTCACACGCTGGCGGGTGAGGCCACAGAAGGCTACGAATCCTGCCGCACCAAACTCAAAGAGCGTTTCAACGCTTCAAAGGTCATTATCACGAGCGGTACGACCGAAGCCATCAACCTCGTTGCTCATGCATGGGGGCGAGCGAACCTGCAGAAAGGTGATGCCATTCTCTTGACTGAAATGGAACACCATTCCGATATTGTGCCCTGGCAAATGCTGGCTGAAGAACGGGGCATTGAACTGCGCTATGTTCCGGTCACTCAACACTTCACGTTGGACATGGAGGCTTTCGCCCATGCCCTTGACGGTGCCAAACTCGTTTGCGTGGTCCATACTTCAAACGTTCTTGGCGTTCGCAACCCTCTCGAAGACATCATCGAAGCCTCGCACAAATCAGGTGCTAAAGTGCTCATTGATGCAGCACAGGGCGTGCCTCATTCAACCGTCGATTTCACGTCCTTCGGGGCGGATTTCATGGCTTTCTCAGCCCACAAGATGTGCGGCCCTACAGGCATTGGCGCCCTTCTCGTCCAGCCCGATGTGTTCGAAGAGATGCAGCCGTTCATGGGCGGAGGCGACATGATCGAAACCGTCACCACCCAAGGCTCAACGTACCAAACCAACGAACACAAGTTCGAAGCAGGAACGCCACGCATCGCCGAAGCCGTTGGATGGTCGGCGGCACTTGACTGGATGAACACGTTTGATCTCGATGCCGAACACGCCCGCTTGGTGAACATCGCTGCATGGGTTGCCGACGAACTTCGCTCCATGGGCATCTCCGTCTACGGACGGCACGGCAAAGACGACGCTGCGGTGGTATCGTTCCTCCATCCAACCATCAACAGCGAGGACATGGCCCATTTACTCGATGCACGCGGCTACGCTGTCCGTACCGGACACCACTGCGCTCAACCGCTGTTGAATCGTTTGGGAATTTCCGGAACGGTCCGTGCTTCCTTCTACGTGTACAACACCCGCAAGGAAGCCGAAGGGCTCGTTAAGGAACTCAGAGAAATCGTGGAGAAGTTTGCATGACGTACTATCCAAGTGCACTGCAGGAACTCATCGAGGAATTCCAAGAAGTCGACGACAAACGAGAACGTCTCGAGATGGTGTACGAACTCGCTGAAGAAATCGTCCTGCTCCCAGCCGACGAGTGGACCGAAGACACCCGGGTGCGTGGGTGCCAGTCAGAGGCCCATGTTCGCATTGCGGTGGATGAAGGACTTGTCCACATTGTGGGAGCCGCTGATGCAAAATTGGTGCAGGGTTTGATGGGCGTCCTCAGCATTGCCATTGAAGGATTGACGCCGGCACAAGCCGTGCTCATTCCCGTCGATTTTGCCAAGGAAATGGGCCTTATCACGAGCCTTTCTCCGAGCCGGTCAAACGGCTTTCGCAACATGTACGACAAGGTCATGAACGAGATTCGTGCCAGGGTGGAGTGAACGCAATGACGACCAAGGACGCCGTCATGCACCAACTCGACGAAGTTGAGGACCCCGAATTGGAACTCTCCATCGTGGAACTCGGCCTCGTTTACGATGTCCGTTTGGAAGAAAAAGAGGACGGCCTCCACGCTGAGGTTGACTTGACGCTCACCTCTCCCGGTTGCCCTGCCGCTCCAGAAATCATGGCAGCAGCCCACCGTGCGGCGTTGCAAACCGACGGTCTTGCCACCGTCCACATCAACCTCGTTTGGACCCCACGCTGGGACCCGAAGGTTCACGCCAGCGAAGATGCTCGGATGGACATGGGCATTTGGGATTGAGGCCTTGTTTCCTGAGCGGACAAGCGTGAACAATCTTGAAAATCCAGCTGCCCAACGGTGAGCCATGCGACCGGTCCATCTTTTGTTGATGCTGGTCCTTTTGGCGCCAATGACCGGTTGCCTCGGAGGCGGTGGTGGTGATTCCGAATCCGCGGGCAGTTACACCGTTGAGTCGACCATGGTCGCTGTGGAACTTGAAGCGAAATCGGCCGATTACCAAGACGGCGAGACCGTTGAATGGATCCTTGATTCCTCAGCCATCAGCGAAACCATTGAAGGCGCTGGGGGCAACGTTGTTGGCGTTCTCTTCTCGCTCTCTTACGGTGAGGACGAGACCTCTGGTGGTCCCCTTTGTACGGGCGGCGAAGCCAACGCGCCCGACTCCATCACTGGGTCCGCCAGCAAAGGCGCGTGGAACCTTTCAGGAACGGGTGAGAATCCCGGTTCGCACGACGTGAACCTTACGTGGTACAACGAGTCACTTCTTTCCGGTGTGATCGAGGGGCTGACCAAGAGTGAGATCAACGCCCAACTGGCCTTTGGCGAGGACGCATTGGGTGCGTACAATCTTGCCGTGGTGGTTGAGGCTGAGGCCTTTGACAGCGCTCTTTGTTCGCACAACGATGACGGAGAAGAAGTCGCCACCGTCGTCAGCCTGTTGGTGTTGGATTTCACCATTCTCAACCAGGACGGCGAGGAAGCAGTGGCGCTGGCGGTCGGTGACGGTTCCCTCTCAGTTGTCCTGTTTGCAGGTTGGATTTTCCCCATGGTGTTCCTCGTGGGTTATGTCTCAACCAAACAACGGGACCGCTTCCACCTCGACCTTGATTTCAGCGAACCTGAAACGGAGGTTGTCGAGGGTGAATCCACGTCCGACGGCGAGACCCTCGTTGACAGCTATCGGGCGCGGGTTATCACCCTCTCTGCGCTGTACGTCGCTCAAGGTGTTCCAGGGGGCGTCAGCACGGTCACGATGGGGACGTGCCTCGATGCAGACGGCGCCGCCGCCG
>CAXHCG010000013.1:0-19613 GCA_964014905.1 uncultured Candidatus Poseidoniales archaeon
TCGAACCTTCGTCGGCAGCGTCAGATGTGTATAAGAGACAGTCTCTAAGGTGGGTTGGGGTTCAGCCGGTCGAACTGCATCGTGGTTGCCGGGGAGCATGAGGCACTCTACCCATTCAGGGAGCAACTCCAACAGTCGAGCAAATTCAGTGTACTGGGCAAATAAATCGGGGATAGCCAGTTCCTTGTCTTGTCCCGGATAGATTCCGACGCCGTCAACGCAATCGCCAGAGAGAATGAGGTACTTGATCGTCTTCGCCAACGGGTCGCTGTGGAACCATCGAACCATCTTGTGCCATTGAGCTTCAAGGAAGGTCTTTGAGCCAACGTGAACGTCTGACAAGAACGCCACACTGATGCCTTCTTCGGAATTGGACTTTTGATGCTTCGATTCCAAAGGAAAATGCAAGTCATCAACGTAGAAGATGTCGCCCGTTTGGCTGAACGTTCCCGAGACCCCCATCACGTCATCAGGCATCAGGCCGGCTTCCAGAATTTGTTCATGTGCTCGGTCGCGGTCATCACCGCTGCGCTTGGTCAACAAACAGGTCATTTCGCCCGTCTCGTCTTCCAACCCCCACATCAGGTGTCCATTCTTGGTGTACCTCGGTTCGTTCACCAAGCCAATGGCGACGGCTTTGTTGTCGTAGCCTTGGTAACGGGAATATTCTGCCAGGAGGCGAGAAATCTCCTGATGTTTCCGCGGTAGATTGGAATTTTGTACGATCAATTTTCGAATGCTGGTGAGTCGGTCATTGAAGCAGGCGCTTATGTCGCTCATTTTTCCTTCAGTGGTTGAATTCCCCGTGATGTCGTAATGCACCGTCATGTCCGAAGAGGCATCGGTGGCAAGCATGGAAAAATCGTTTTCGTTCCAATCGGGTAAGTTGTTGCGGAGAAGAATATCCACCGGTTCTGGTCCACTGATGGGTGCGATGGTTCTCGCCAAATCTCCTGCAGGTTGCTGGACCACGCTCTCGATGACTGGTGCGGTTTTTCCTTCGGTGTGAGCGACCATCTCATCAAGCATTGATGAGGTCAGCATGCCTCCAGATAAATTGAGCGCAGAGGCCGCTTCAATGACTGATTTTGGGTCTTGGAGGCCGAGCAGACGCTCTTGGAGGGATTGGGGTGCAAGCAGTCGTTGGGCCCGTAAATGGGCGAAAATGTCTGCCCAAGGCTCACCCATGCCACGAAAGGAAGACGACGCTTCAAAAGGTATGTGTTTGATTTTGAAGGAGCACGTTGCCGTCATTCATCGTCGTCCGACCATTCAACGGCCAGGCCAATCTCCTCACCGTTGTCCTCTTCCGACCATGCCTCATCTTGCCAAGGGGCCTTTTCCCGCGCTTCTTGGTCCCGTCGCTCACGGTCGGCTTCTCGCTCTGCCTCCAAACGTTTTGCTTCTTCCAAAGCGTCCATTTGCTGTCGTTTTTCAGCCTTGTTTCGCACCATGGCATCGTCCCAGCATTGCATGGCCGTGAGAAGGGCAAAATAGACGAAACCAGCCTTGTTCTCGGCCCGCGTTCCCCCGATTTGGGTGCGGATAGCGTTGGCCCAATTTTCCGAGGCAATGCCGACATAGACTGTACCGACCGGTTTCTTGGAGCCCTCGTTGGTCGGACCGGCGATACCTGTGACTGAAATGGCAAAATCTGCCTCCGCCCGTTCAAGAGCTCCTTTGGCCATCATGATGGCCACTTGAGCGGAGACTGCCCCTTTCGAAGCAAGTTCGCTCTCGTCAACCCCCAGTTCCCTTACTTTGGCTTCATTGGCATAGGTGATCCAGGATTTCTTGAACCACGAACTCGCACCGGCGATGTCGGTGAGCGTGCTTGCAAGGAGGCCGCCAGTGCAGGACTCAGCCAGCGTTAGGGAGTGGTTTCCCTCTTTCAGTCGGCGGACCAGCTTTGCAGCCGCCGCTTGGATATTGGCATCCATTGACCGGTGGTTACGGGTGCATGTTTTGAGCGTTCCGTTGGGGCGGACTTTTCAAAAAGGGCGGCTCGCAGGCAGGAATGGGTCTGTGGTCTAGCGGCTATGACACCTCCCTTACACGGAGTTGATCGAGGGTTCGAGTCCCTCCAGACCCACTACCAAAGGTGTTCTTCCATCGGCTTCTCGGTCGCAATCACCTTTGTGATTCCGCTGCTGGTTTTGAGCGCTTCAACGTCGCCTTGCTCCGAGATCAGCAACAAGTGCACCGCTCGCATCCAAAGTCCATCCACGACCGGTGTTCCACGGTGGTCCACCGCCACCAAGACGTCTTCCAGTTCGCTGAAGACCAACGCTGCTCCGGCTTTTGATAGCTCCTCAGCGGTCAACAGCAACCAGCGTTTCCCCTGCATGGCGTTCCTGAGTTCACCTGTTAATTCTGAGAAAAGAATGGTTTCCATCGTTTCACCTCGTATAGCGAAGGAGCGCCACAGCCCCTCCAAATCCCATCAGTTGTTCACCTGCGTCGTGGTCGCCCGAACACTGAATCACGGTTCCTGAAAAGGCCTCAACGTTCTCGGCGATGGTGGTCCATGCGGGCCCTTTTGTTTCGGTTTTCTCCCTCAGCACGTCGGCTCCGATAAGCAACGTTTCAACGGCACCCTCTTGCGTGGCTTGAACGATTTCTTGGTGTCCATACGCCACCGCACCGTTGGTGGAGATGCGTCTCCAAGCCTCTTCCAGGTAGCCAATTTCTTGGACCATGCGGTGTTGTGCGAGCAGTTCTCCTGCCAGTCCATCTCGTAGCACCTCATTGGCTCCACCACGCCCGCCCATGCTGGTGCCAATGGACAGCATTGGGCGCTGATGACCTGCGGCTTTGAGGTCGGCGAGCATTCGGTCTCGGTTTCGTCCGGGGCCGCACAACACCAACGGCATTGTCTCATTGAGCTGTTTCGTGAGCCCATCAACGATGGTTGCTCTGAATCGGGTGGCGACCTTGTCGGATTGCCGCAAGTCCCCGCGCTTTCCTCCACCACGCATTGTCCATGTGGCGCTTTCTTTGAGGCCGCGGGCTGTGACAAAATAGAGGATCATCTCATCGCCCTCAACGACCAACAAAGCGACTTGAGATTGGTTGGCAGCGCGGAGGCTTTCCTCCAACAAATCTCGGTCAAGTTTGTTGAATCCCTTGGCGGATGAGACCTTGATGTCGTCCCTGATGCCGATGACGTGGGTGTGATGCATTCCGAGGTCGATGGGGGCTTCCTCGATGATTCCGTGGACGCGAAGCACATCGGTGAAACTCTGATGTTCAGTGTGTTCAACCGCCAAACGAATCCACATTTTCTTTCGTTCAGCTTGCTTTGAACGACCTCCCTCATCACCTGCAGTGGTTTGGTCGCGTCGCTCGCCAAGCATGCCAACGGACATCCCGGGTTGGATGAGACGCTGCAAGACCCAAAGATCGTCCACGGTTTGTATCCGCAAACGCCATTCGTGCAGGTCTTTTTTCAGAACGTCCATTCCCTCACCCAAACACGCCGAGGAGGTTCCCGTCTTCATCCATGTCCATGTCGAGGGCTGCCGGTCGCTTTGGAAGACCTGGCATGGTCATCATGTTTCCAAGAACAGCAACTACGAATCCTGCGCCTGCATTCAAACGGAATTCTCGTACGGGCACGGTAAACCCGCTGGGCGCTCCAAGGAGGGATGCATCGTGGGAAAACGAATACTGTGTTTTGGCCATGCAAACGGGGAGGTGTCCGTATCCCCATGAGCGAATGCGCTCCAACTCGCGCTGGGCTTTGGCTGTCAATTCAACGCCATCGGCTTTGTACAATCGGGTCGCGATGGCTTCTGCTTTCGCCAACACATCGGTTTCCGGCGTGAACAGCGGCACAAACGGACGCCCTGCCGCCACGTGATTTTGTACGGCCTTTACAACCGCTTCAGCCAATTCTTTCCCTCCCTCGCCGCCGTGTGCGTGGACTTCGGTGATGCAGACCGAGTTCGCTCCGCTTTCACGGGCGGCTTGGGCGATGGCCGCCACTTCATCGTCGGTGTCGGATGTGAACCGGTTGATGGAGACCACCACGGGAACACCGAACGAGGCCATGTTTCGAATGTGGCGATCCAAATTGGTCTTTGCCCCGAGGGCGGTTGCATCGACATTTTCCGCTTCGAGCGTGGCTTTGTCAGGACGAACACCGCCCCGGTTTCCAAAGGCTCCTCCGTGGAGTTTCATGGATCGGACCGTGACGTTCATGACAACACAATCAGGTGCTTTTTCGGACGTAGCGGCCTTGATGTGCATGAATTTCTCAGCGCCCATGTCGGAGCCGAACCCTGCTTCCGTCACCACCAAGTCGGCTGAAGCCAAGGCGATTCTGTCGGCGATGATGCTTGAATTTCCGTGCGCAATGTTCGCGAAGGGGCCGCCATGAATGAAGGCAGGATCGCCTTCGAGCGTTTGGGTGATGTTCGGCAAAAAGGCTTGCCTCAAGAGCAAGGCCATCGCTCCGGCTCCACCGATGTCGCTCGCTTTGACGGGGTGTCCATCCGTCGATGTCCCTACCACGATAGCGCCCAACCGCTTCCTCAGGTCAGCGTAATCGGTTGCTAGCACCAAGATGGCCATCACCTCACTGGCTGCCGTGATGTCAAAACGGTCCTCGCGAACTTGGCCGTTGGCAGGTCCTCCCATGCCGATGGTGATGTTTCTCAGGGCGCGATCGTTCATGTCAATGACGCGTGGCCACGAGATTCGTGTTGGGTCGAGTTTGCATTCATTCCCGTGCTTGATGTGGTTGTCAAGAAGGGCGGAGAGCAGGTTATGAGCAGAGGTGACGGCATGCAAATCCCCGGTCAAGTGCAGGTTGATGTCTTCCATTGGTAGAACTTGGGCATGACCCCCACCAGCCGCTCCGCCTTTGATGCCGAAGACTGGACCCATGGAGGGTTCGCGAATCACACAGGTGGCGGATTGGCCAATGCGGCACAGGGCCTGAGTGAGGCCGATGGTGGTCACCGTCTTTCCTTCACCAAAGGGGGTTGGGTTGACCGACGTGACCAAAACAAGGCTACCTTGAGGCTTTGAGAATCGGTCTTTGAGGGCCCGCCAAGTGATTTTGGCAACGCCGTTGCCCATCGGTGTCAACTCGTGGGAGGAGATGCCTAATTTCCAAGCCACGGCTTCAATGGGCTCCATTTCAGCCGCCCGTGCAATTTCGAGGTCGGTGGTCATGGTTCCTTTCGGATTCAGCGGGTCTTTCAAACCGTCGCACGCTTCATGCCTGCCAATGCCGGTTTTGGGACCTCATTCCACGAATGGGATTCAATCGTCTTTCATGGTTCCGAGGTAGTCGGGCAAGTCCACGCCAGCCATCTTGGCTACGTCGTGGACCGGCGGGAGGCTCTGGATGAGCGAGGACACAAAGTTGGAGGTCGCTCCGCCACCATCGCCGCCGTTGTTGCCGGAGTCCCAGACGGTGATCTTGTCGATCTTGAGGTTGGCAATGGCTTCGGTTTGGCGAGCCACGAGTCCTTCGATCTTCTCGACCATCAAGAGTGTGGCAGCTGCCTTGGCATCCCCGCCAGCACTGGCAACAAGCCTAGCATATCCTTCGGCTTTGGCTTCAAGAACGGCTTGCTGACCTTCTGCTTCGGCGTTGTAAGCAGCGAGGGTTGCGTCGGCACGACCTTGGGCGATACGGCGTTGGCGCTCAGCCTCGGCTTCGGCTGCGATCTCAATCTGTTGCTTCGACACTTCCTCACGAGCGATTTCCTCGGCTCGCAAACGCTGTCCTTCAAACTCGTATTGGGCCTTTTCGATTTCAACTTGGGCCTTGCGCTTGGCCACTTCGGACCGCTTGAGGGCTTCCGCTTCTCGCTCGGCGAGGTCGGCGTTAAAACTTGCAATGTCGGCACGGGACAGGTTTTCACCCTCAACGGCCTTGGATTCTTGTTGCTGAACGAAGACACGTCGGTCGGCTTCTGCTTCTTTCTGACCTTTGTCGGATTCAGCGCGGTTCATGGCCACTTGAATTTCACGTGTTCGGTCGGCTTCTGCTTGACCGACGGCACCGTCTCGGGTGGCGTTGGCTCGGTCAACGTCTGCCGCAGCGATTGCTTGGGCCGCTGCCTTGGCACCGATGGACTTGATGTAGTCGGCCTCGTCGGTGATGTCCGTGATGTTGACGTTGATGAGGTAAAGACCAATCTTGTGCAACTCAGTGTCCACGTTGTTGACGACCAGACTCAGGAAGGCTTCACGGTCACCGTTGATTTCCTCAATGGTGAGCGAGGCAACGGTGAGACGAAGTTGACCAAAGATGATTTCCTTGGCCATGTCTTCAATGTCGGTTTGGTTGAGGTTCAACAAACGCACAGCGGCGTTCTGCATGATGGAAGGTTTGGTGTCGATACCAATCGTAAAGGTCGATGGGACGTTGATGCGGATGTTCTGCTGGGACAAAGCGTGTTCGAGGTTGATGTTGATGGTCATCGGCTTCAAATCAAGGAAGGCGTAGTTCTGGACCAACGGCCAGACGATTTTGCCACCGCCGTGGTAGCATTTTGCGGCGCCGGCGCCCTTGGTATTACCGTAAACGACCAAAATTTTGTTCGCAGGTGCAAGCTTGTATCGGCTTGTAGCAACATACACTGTCGCAAGGACAATGGCGACGAAAAGGGCGGTTCCAATGAGGGCGAGTGTTCCAGCAATATCTGCCATGTTCCAACCACGCTGCTTCTCCTTTAAGAGAGTTAAGACGACGCCGCTGATTATTCTTCTTCAGCAACTGCGTCTGCAACGCTAAGGGGTTTCACGACAAGCATTTCAGAAATGGTTCCCGTTACGATGACGAATTTGCCAGTTTCAATTCTGATCGTTTCGTCTTCTGCCACGGCCTCGCATGTTCGGAGTGCTGATTGAAACTCAACTTGAACTTGGCCGGACTTGCCGGGTTGAATGGTCCGGTACACCGTCCCTTTCGCTCCCAATGCTTGACTGTGAACAACGGTTCCATCGGTCTCTAGGCTGGCCACGGCTTGGAACACTTTACCTACAATCCACATCGATATTGTTCCCATCAACGTCCCGGCAAGGATCGCTGGGAAGGCATTGTACCCACCTTGCGATACGGCCAGTCCAAAGATGCCGAACATCATCATGAAGGACAAGAGGCCTTGAATGGTGAGCATGTGGAACACGCCTTCAGCATCCATTTCCAAATTGATGTCGAGGAACGGAATCGCGTCGGCGATGCCGTCAGCCACACCGCCGACAAGGACAAGTGCAAAATAAATCATGAAGAGGATGGTCCCAATGACGGCCATGGCCGCAAAAAAGACATCAATGCCCGTGATGTCTTCCAATCCGAAAAATTCCATAATGGTCGAGAATCCAAACATTGCATCACTTCCTCTTGTGGTTGCCTCGCTTCTTGCCCACATCAAGGTTCTGCTGTTTTTTGACCGGTCGGATGTAAATCACGTAGTAGTGTCCATAGACGATTGGACCGAGCGAACCTCCAACTAAGGCACCGATGCCCCAGCCAGGGAGATTCAATCCAATCCCGATGAACGCAACGATCAGGAGGGAAATCAGAATGAAAGCCTTTTCGAACAGAATCAAAAAAATATTGTCCCGTTCGCCGTTTACACGGTCTTTCAGCAGGAATATTTCCATCAATCCTGCCATACAGGATCCCCATCAAATGGCGCTGAGCATGACTTCAAAGATGAATAGGATGAACACGTAAAAACCGGCGATGAATACGAGGGGTTGAGGATTGTCTGCTTCCATTTCGCCCTTGCTGATTCCTTTTGGTATGATGTCGCCAAACGACGATTCGTAGGCTTTCTCGTTCTTGTTGGACTGGTAAATCAAAAAGACCACGGTGGCGATGATAACCCCCCATGAAGCACCAAAAACGTCATTTGTAGCGGAGTTGAATTCAGTCCACATCTTCAGCGACATGTAGGTTCCAAGGCCTGCGGTCATGAGTCCGACTGCTCTTCCCATGTCACACAGGAGGACACACTCCCTCTTGAAGGTTAACACAGCATTCGTCGCCTTTTTGTGTTGTGAGCAGGTGGTCGCACCATGGCAGCAATTCGATACGGAATTGCGGGCCAACCCGTTGAGCATAGCCTCTCTCCGCTTCTCATGGCCTTGGTGGCTCGTCACCTGGCGTTGATGGACGACGATAAACATCTGACGATGGAACTTGTCGATGTCAATTCCATTCATGACGCCCTTGCTTGGGGGTACGCAGGTGCAGTCCCAGAACCCACCCCTTGGGTCTTCACAACGTCCGTGTTTGGGAAATTCCGTACCCGTGCTCTCCTCAAAAAAGCGGTGGAAGCAGCCTCAAAGGTCGAAGAAACCCATCCAACATTGATGCCGAAAAAGGACGCTCCATTTGTGTCAGCAGTTCCATACAGCGCTTTGCCAACGCGCATGTTTGCGGAGGAAATATGGCTGAACTTGACCGCCCCGCTCAAGCATCAATTGGATTCGGGAGCGGTCGTGGCGATCGACGACTCAATGTCCAACAAATGCGTGAACGCCTTGCGATGGGATGGCCGTGGGTGGTGGTGCGCCGGCCTTGACGGCCTGGGCGTCGTGGAGGTGATGGTTCATCACGGGCTTACGCCTGAAGACCACGTTCTTGGTTTGATTGGAGGCGGTGGTGCTGCTCGTTCTACAGCGGCCGCTTGGACGAAACGAGGTGGGCGCGTTCACCCGCTCCCGAGCCGTAGAGCGCTTGATGATGGGCCATGGGTGGACAAGTTGACGGAGGCAGAGCATGACGCAGTTGTTGACTTTGATAACGAAGGAGCCCAACCGAACGGTGCGCTCTTTCTCAAATCCTCCTATCAGCCCATGCAGGGGACGGTTGATGAACGGGTCGATTTGATCGCAGGAAACATCCTCGACGGCCGGTGGTTGTTGGTGGCTCAACACCTCGCATGCTGGCGACAATTGTGGGCTCCAGAACGGGTCGGAGACTTGCCCTCCCTCGGCTTGTTGCTGACGCAACTCCTCGAGGCCGAATGTGTCCTTTCATCCTATGCATGAAAGGAAAGACTCTTTCATTCTTGAACACGAGAGCCAACCACGGGAATGTCCATGCGCCACCTCCACCCCTTTCTCGTGTGCCTCGTTGTTCTCTCCTTCAGTGCCACATCAGCCATGGGTTTGCTTGAGGAAGATACGCTGTTTGAGGAATCGCACACGGGCGTTGATTTTCCGGTCGGCTGGACCGAGTTCAACCTTGGTGGGCCTTTCTCGCCTCAGGTCCGCATGGTCTATCCTGCCATGTTTGACGGTGAAGACAAGGACATGGCTGGAAACGGGCCGTTTTCTTGGATTATTTTTGTCGGTGATTCGGGAGAATCCGTCGACAGCTACACCCTCTTCACCGAAGAACTCGCCAAGCGGGGCTTCATCGTGGTGGTAACCCAACCCCTCTCGGATGAAACGGACGTAGAGGAAACCCTCGAGCGATTCACGGACATCCATGCTGCCATGTCCAGTCAAAACCAAACCAACGACCATGTGTTGGGTACGGTGGGCAACATCGACCTGAACCACTGGGGTGTTTCAGGTCACGGAAAGGGTGCGGCCGCCGCCTATCTCGCCTTTCCATTCTGGAACCAAACCAACGCTGGACTCTCTGAGCAACCGCCTCGCGGTCTCTTTGGTTTAGGACTTAATCTCGAAGACCTCGATGAGAAGTTTGAGTGGAGCGACGTTGCGACACCTGAATTTCCTCAACCCAACACCGGTTTGTTCATCACCGGCACGGTGGATGAAGTCGCTCCGTCCCAAGCGATGATGGAGCGGGTAAGCGGCTACGGAGGTCTCGCTTGGCACTGGATGCATCTGCTTGGCGGGAACCACTACCAATTCCAAGATTCGCAATCCTTCCTTGAAAGCGATGGAGACGCTACCATGAGTCAGACCGCTCAAATCGATTTGACTTCGGAGCATGTCATCGCCTATCTTGACACGATCTTGCACGGCGACCATGCTCGCTTCCGGGAAGGATTTAACCGCGCAGAAGGACCTCAAACAGTCAGCGATCCCAACGCCTACGTGGACGAGCATTTGGACGATGCGACCTTCCTGCCATGGACGTCAGAAACCGTGAGCCACAACCTTTCAACAACCTTGAACGCCACGCACACCTTTGAAATCAGCCTTGATTGGACGTTGCGCGATGGCACATCCTTCACCGACCTCCCGGCGGGGTGGGACGTGAACCTCACGTGCGGCTGGACCAACGGTCCGTGGGAGACCCAAGGGGAAATCGACGTCAACGGAACGGTTTCCTGTCATTATCCGATGGGGCCAGTGGCACCTGGGCTTCAGGAGGCATGGTTGAGGCTGCAGGTTGAGGGTGCTCCGTCAATGTACACGGCTTCCGTCTTCCGAGAAAACACACCGATTGAGGTTCTCTCACCAAAGCCGGTAATCTATGTGCCACAGCACGGTTCACGAACGTTGAACGCAAGCAGCTTGGCGGTTGATCCGGACGGACAGCCGGTTCGCATCGTTGAAGCCGCCCTAACCGGTGAGGACGCCTTTCACTTTTCGATTGGCATTGGCCAAGAAGGGTTGGGCATGACCGTCACGCACGCCTTGAATGAGGAATGGCTTGGTGAGTGTTTGGTTGACGTCACCCTGCGAAGTGACGGGACCACAATGGATGAGGTTTCAACCCAACTTTTTGTCGTGCTGACGCCGGTAAACGACCCTCCGCTCAAACAAGGCACCGTCCCCATTCAGGAGATGGATGAAGACGGACCAAGCGTTGTCTACGATTTGGACGAAGTCGTTTCGGATCCAGAAGGAGAGCCGCTGGAGGTGCGAATTTCCGGCGAGAAAAGCGGCGAGCAGGGGCCCATTCTTTACAGCATTGATGGCGACAGAATCACCTTGACACCGCTGCTGAACGCCAACGGTGCAACCGTGCTGCAGATTCTTGTGAGCGACGGTGAAAACCCATCGGTGATGGTCGAAATGCCGGTTGTGGTGAATCCAGTCAACGACCCCGTCATCATCAATGCCTCGGCCTGGGGGAACCTCTCCATGACGGAGGACACGCCATTCACCCTTGCGCTTTCCCCGTTGGCTTACGACGTGGACGGTGATGCGTTGACGTGGACACTTGAGGGCAACCTCGACGCCGTTTCGGTCACCTCGGTCAACAACTCGTTTACACTCGTTCCATCCAGTGATGTGTTTGGCGTCTACGAAGGTATCTGGCTGAACGTTTCAGACGGTTCATCAATCCACAGCGAGAACCTATCGCTCATCATCGCAGCGGTGGGTGATCTTCCCTTTGTCGCCATTGATTCTGTTCAAGGCATGAGTGGTTCGTCCGCAAACATGTACTGGTCGGTGACGGACGTTGATGGCGAGGTCAACACCGAGGCACTTCTCGCTGTGGATGGACAAAATGTTGACGTGAGCCATTCTTGCCTGAGCAGCAGCTCGGGTGTTTACCAGTGCGTAACGCTGCTGCCGCTGCCCTCCGAATCGACCAGTTCAATTTACATCGAATTGGAAGTATACGATGACGAACTGGAGCGCAGCGTGATTGCTACGAAGGTGTTTGAACCGACCTCCGACAACGGCGATGGAGGCGAGCAAGACGATTCAAGCGAAGACAGCACGGACGGAGGCTTGACCCTCGTTGTTGGGGCAGGTGGGTTTGTGCTCGTTGTCCTCGCCGGTGGGGCTTTTGTCCTCATGCGGTCCCGGGGAACCGATGAAGTGGGACCGTCTTCTGTTTCTGAAGCCGAGGACGCATCCGTCGTTGAGGACTCAAACAAAGGCTCGGGATTGCTCGCTCGGGCTGAGCGTTTGAAGTGATCAAAGCGGTATGTTGCCGTGTTTTTTGGGCGGGGACCATTCTCTTTTTGACTTCAAAATGTTGAGGGCTCTGCAGAGCCGCAGGCGACTTTCTTGTGGTTCGATGACGTCGTCCAGCCAACCGTTTCGTGCGGCGACATAGGGGTCGCCGAATTTTGCCTTGTATTCTCCAACCAGACGTTGGCGCACATCCTCTTTTTCCTCGTCCGGAACCGCTCCAATCTCTCTTCGATGGATGATGTTCACGGCCCCCTCCGCTCCCATCACTGCCAGTTCAGCGGTCGGCCAAGCGACGTTGTAATCGCTTTGCAGGTGCTTGCATGACATGGCGAGGTACGCACCACCGTAGGCCTTCCGCGTGACCAAGGTGAGCTTGGGTACAGTGGCTTCAGCGTAAGCGAAGAGAAGTTTAGCCCCATGGCGGATGATGCCGCCCCACTCTTGGACAACCCCCGGGAGGAATCCTGGGACGTCTTCGAAGGTGAGAAGTGGAATGTTAAAGGCATCGCAGGTACGAATGAAGCGAGCCGCTTTGATGGACGCATCAATGTCCAAGCAACCCGCCAATACCTTTGGTTGGTTGCCGACCACGCCCACGGTTGAGCCGTTCATCCGGGCAAAACCGATGATGAGGTTGTCTGCATAGGAAGGAAACAGTTCCATGAAAAGGCCGTCGTCAACCACTTCCTCAACCACTTGAACCATGTCGTAGGGTTTGTTTGGATTGTCCGGGACCATGTCCTGGAGCGTCTCGTTCAAACGCGTGATGGGGTCGCTGGTCGCTACGAGGGGCGGGTCGGCCATGTTGTGGTCGGGGAGATAGGAGAGGAGCGTTGCCGCCAATTCACAGGCATCTTCCTCGTCGTCTGCGATCAAGGACGCAATGCCGGACCTTGACGCGTGAAGGTTGGCACCTCCGAGGCCAGCAGCATCGACTTCTCCGTTCATGACTTCAGGCGTTTCGAGGGGCGATGAGAGGAACAACTGCCCGTGCTCCTCACCCAGAATGGTGAAATCCGAGAGCGATGCTGCCAAGGCTGAAACTCCCACAACGGGTCCCAACACGACGCTGATCATCGGTATTCGGCCGCTGCATTGAACGAGGCGGTCGAGCATCTCCCCTGTTCCTGCGAGTGCATTGACGCCGTCATGAGCGCGTTGCCCACCGCCGTCCCACATGGCGATAAGCGGTGCTTTTGCCCGCTCGGCCATCTCAATAATTTTCGCAATCTTCAGGGCGTGCATCTCCCCCATGCTTCCTCCATGGACACTGAAGTCTTGGGCAAAACAGTACACTCGGCGCCCTTCAATGGTGCCTTGTCCGGCCACAACGCCGTCGCCAAGGGTTTGGTGAAGGAACATGTTGTGGTCGTCGGTTCGGTGGGTTACAAAGGCATCGACCTCCAAAAATGAGCCTTCGTCGAGAAGCAACCCAATGCGGTCCCTTGCCGTACCCCTGCCGCTGGTCCGGATGGCTTCTTGACGCTTCAGCCCACCACCAAGGCGAGCCGTTTCTCGCTTGGCACGAAGTTCCTCCAGCGCATGGTTGGGGTTGCTGTCCACGGTGCTTCCACTCCTTTTCGGTTTTTGATTCAAACCCTCACTCACGAAGCGTTTCACGGTGCTCCCCGCAGAGGTTGGAGGCAAGGGCTTGTTTGGTGTTCATGTTTTGAGAAAGGACCCAATGAAGCTTAGCGACCATGGCTTCTGGGGTTGAGCTAACACCGTGCCCCAGCAGCCCCATCGCTTGTTGCTTCCTCCCTTTGGAATAGACGTTCATGTCCACGGGTCCGTGGATGCACTGGTTGACGATGACGACGGGCAACTCACGGTTAACGCACCGCGTTAAGATGCGCCACAGCAGGGCATTTTCTGGAGCATCGTTTTGGGTATCGTCAATGGGAAGGTGACCAAGCCCCGTGCCGTGGAACACGACGCCCTGAACGCCGGTGCTCACGACGGCTTCGACGTGCTCGGCGTGAAGCCAAGGCCCAGCGATAAACTGGGCAATGCGCTGTCCCGTCTCATAGGTGGTTGGACGCTCGGCTACTGGCCGCTTTGATGCTGTTTTCAGAGCCTCGGTGTACCAAGGGGAGGGGTTGATGGAGATTCCTCCGGAGGCCGTGGACAGCGTCGCCAGCGGCTGGCCGTTGACCGAATGAAAGGCGTCCCGGCGTGAAGAGTGCATTTTACGAACGGCAAGTCCTGAATGGACCGCCATGACCCCGTCGCTCTGGGTATGGTGCATCACCACGACGACAGCATCGCCTCGATCGCCGTTGGGGAGCGGTCCGTGGGCGGCCCAGTGAACGGCAGCGAGGAGGTTTTCGGTGGCGTCCGAAGATCCTCGGTCGCTCGAGCGTTGGGAGCCCACCATCACGATGGGTCCAGCGGGGCGGGTTCCGAGCCCTGCAAAGGCGAAGTTAAGGGCGGATGATGTGATGTGGAGCGTGTCTGTACCGTGGGCAATCACCACCCCTCTGCATCCTTCGTCAAAGGCCTGAGCACAGGCCTCCGCAATGATGTTCCAGTGTTGAGGCCGAATGTCATCGCTGAACATATTACCGATTTTTACCGCATCAAGACGAGCGATGCTTGCTAACTCTGGTATGGCGTCAAGCATTTCTTCCGGTTCAAATTTTGCTTCGACCGCACCGGTTGCATAGTCGACCTTGGAGGCGATGGTGCCTCCCGTGTGAATCAGGCGAACCCTTGGCAGGGCAGTGTCTTCTTCAGGTGCATGCAACTCGGGCATTGACGGTTGGGATTCGTTGGGCAAAGGCTCCCACTCGAGGAGATCTTCGGCTGGATAGGAGACGTTGTATCCATTGTCCAGTTTAATTGAGACATGTCCTTTTGAGGCTGGAGGGAGAACCAAGCCCACGTGTTCTGCCGTTTCGTTGTGTGTCGAAACGGTGGCTTTGATGCGAACCCCGGGGTCTGGCAACGCTACCATGGATTCAAACAGACGAACTCGCCCCATGAATGAATCGCTTCATTGAGACAGGTCCTTGACCTTCTCGACCAAATCCATTCTGCGAAGGCGCCAAACGCCGAACGGCGTCATGGCGACGGCAATGAGGATTACGCCCGACATCAGTTGCCACGCAACACTCGGAACAACGGTCACCGGTACGAAGAACTGCCAGGATGAGAAGGATGCTGCCAACCCAACAGCGCCTCCGTAGGCAAACAAAACACCCACGATGCCGCCAATGATGCCGATGAGGAGACTTTCAAAGAGCAGCATCAATCCCAAATTGCGCGTGGACGCACCGAGAACACGCAGTGTAGCGAGTTCGAAATCACGTTCGGCAACGTTCATGATCATGGTGTTGAACATAACAACGACCGTAAACAGCAATCCAAGGTACATCATGGTCTGGAAAATTTGCGTCTGTTGGTCGAGCAAACTGTTGATGCCGTTAAGGAGTGTCTGTCGCTCAACGATGCCCATGGACACCTCTCCTAAAGCGGAGTCAACTTCAACTCCCCCGGGAAGTTCAAGGTAAACTGAAGTCGCATTGACCCCTAAAATCCCACTCAGGTCTTCTCGCAGAAAATACATCGTTCTCGCCAACTCTGCTGTTGTTGTGCCAACGATCTCGACTTCGGTTTCTGCTCCGTTGAGGCTGACTGTTTGCAACTCTCCTGCGCCCCATCCAAGGAACGTCATGCTTCCTTCGTCCATCATGACTTGCGGAATCGCCGTGTTTCCAGCGGGGGCATTGCCCTCCAGAAGCGACACAGCACGCATGCCTGTTTCAAATGAATCAAGTCCTACGAGCGTGAAGGTCCGCTCGATTTCATCAGCATCAGCAACCGAACCAAGTGGCATTTCAATGACCATTTCATACTTGGCAGCGTTGTTGTCCGCCCAATCCACCACCGGTTGTTCCCCATCGGGCATGATGTAGACTTGCGCATCCCAGGTTTGGTCATCCTCAAGAGCGCCAACCATTGTCTCTTGCAAGCCGGCTGACATCATTTGAATCGAGCCAAACAGCATCAGAGAAATGCCAACGGCGACAAAGGTCATGGTCAGACGTATGGGTTTTCGAACGCTTGAACGAATGGAGAGGCCAAGCGTTGTTGGCATCCATGATGTGAGTTTTCGAAGCAGGTTTGAACCCACGCGCATCTCGTTTTGACCGCTTAACACGGCTAGCGGGTCGAGGCGGCTGGCTTTCCACGCAGGGAAAGCGCCAGAGAAAAACACGATGATCATGGTTGAACCGATGACCGAAACGACCACGGATGATGGAACGGTGCGTTCCACAATCGGTACACCGACCAACTCTTGGTAGAAGTCCAACATTCCATTCATACCGCTCGGTCCCGCCAACGCACCAAGAGCACAACCGATTCCACCAATCGCCAACGGAGCGATGAGGTAGCCCGTCATGAGCGAAGAGCGCTTGACACCCAATGTTCGTAGCACAGCGATCTCTTTTGATTGACTTTGAACCAAGCGTTGAAGACTAAGCACGATGGTGATGGAGGCGATTGAAGCGATCATGACAGTGAACGGAACGGTTGTTCGCTTGGTTCCTTCCAAATCCTGTCGCATGACCTCAACGGGCTCGTTTTGCCCCCGGTCCCGAACACGGGCGTCCAAGGCTGCTTCGGCAAGGGCCGTTTCAACAAGTTCCTTCACCTCAGCAATCTCTTCGCCCTCATCCTCGCTTGTATCGGGTAAATCAAACGATGGCGTGCCTTCGACATCGAGTAGAATCGTGTTGCTGGTGCCAAGGACTTCTCCGGTAAGACGAGCCATTCCAGCATTGGAAAGATAGCCCACGACGTATTGTCCTGGCTCCGACGGAAACAATTCACCTTCAGGCGCAAAGATGACTTCAAGCGGATGATACCCCGTACCGACCACCGTGAATTCAGCCGTTGCGTTTCCTGCTCCGATGCTTACCGTGTCGCCAAGACTGAGTTCAAGGGCATCCACGACGTGACCGTCGATGACGATTTCATCGGCAGCCACGGCGGTTCGGCCTTCAGAATGGCCTTCTGGCATCCACACGCGGTCGGTATTGGCACCGTCAGCGATGCCGTACCACAACGAGTTGATGATGTGTTGGCCCGTGTCATTGGTGTGGAACATCGCGCCTTGTGTTATGGTTCGACCCTCGCACGAGTCAAGCGACGGAGAAACGGTTGAAGAAGCCCAGGCCGTTTCCAAACCAGCACAGAATAAATTGACTTCTTCTGGCGTCCAAAGAGCACTGCGGTTGTCAATCCATATGTCAGCAAGGTTTGCCCCATTTTCATCGTCGGCTTGCATGGTGTCGTACATTCCACCGAGGTTGTGGGCGTAGCCGCCAAAGGTGATGCCAGCGAAGACGCCGACAAACACCATCAACACGACGGCCAAAAGCCGTAATTTCGTTCGCCAGAGACTACGAGCAAGGCGTTTGTTCAAGAGGTTGGACATGTGCTCGCCTCAGGCTTCTTCATCGTTTCCAGTTTGTTCGTCCGAGACAATTTTTCCGCTGTCAATCCGAATCACTCTGGTGGCGTATTTCACCAAGCCTTCGTCGTGGGTGACAAAAACCGAGGTGATGTTTTCTTGCTTGCAGGCACTCACCAACGCTTCCATGACTTTGTTGGATGTTTCCGTGTCCAGGTTGCCTGTCAGTTCGTCTCCCAGAAGGAGAGTTGGCCGTTTCGCAATGCTTCGGGCGATGGCGACGCGCTGTTGCTGACCTCCACTGATCTCTCCGGGGAACCGATTGATTTCGGATTCAAGCCCAACCATTTTGAGGAGTTCCTTTGCCCGTGAGGGGTCCTTCTTTCCGGCGAGTTCTTGGATGAGGAGAATGTTTTCAAGGACCGTTAAATCTTGCAGGAGGTTGAAGAATTGAAAGACGTACCCGATGTTCTCTCGGCGAAAAGAGGTCATCTTTTCCGAATGGTTCCGCGGGACCTCCTCGTCAAGGAAGGTGTAGCCCCCTCCCGTGGGGCTGTCCAAGGCAGAGAGGCAGTTGAGCAGGGTTGTTTTTCCCGACCCCGATGGACCAAGGAGGATCACGCGTTCACCTTGGTGTATCTCAAAACTCACCCCATCGAGGGCCTTGACAACGCCGGCAGGTGTTTCATAGTGGCGTTTAAGCCCGTCCATGCTAAGAAGTCGTTGAGTCATTGATGGTTTGCGAAAAGGCGTCATCAAATAAACCAAACGCTGGTTTGCTACGCTAAACGATGGTGCCGGGAGCGGGGCTCGAACCCGCGACCTTCGGATGTCTCAGACACCACAAGGGGCTTGCACGTCATACGATCGCCTTGGAGGCTGCCCTATGAGTCCGACGCGCTACCAACTACGCCACCCCGGCCTGTCCCATGGGTGAGCCATACCCTCTTTGAAGAAATCGGAAGGAATGGAACGCCTGAACCCTGCCCGTTGAATCAACATTCAACCGATGTATTCTAACACCTGCTCGTCCCCCGGTCGGCTATGGTGGACCTCAAAACGGCCATGGCAGCGGCACAAGCCGACCGCATGAAACGTGATGGGGCCAAGAACGCTGAGAAAAAGAAACGACGCTCTGGGGCGGACCTTGGCATTGAACCGTTTGACCCAGCGAAGTATCACGGCAAAGAGCGAGCCGACACCGCCTCGATGTGGCTGGTCATTTCCTACGCTGTGCTCGTCACCCTGATGATGCGGTACATTTTGATGCCATCCACGACGCTTGACAAGACGGATGTGCTCTATATCCTCCCACTCACGATGTTGATTTTGATTCCGCAATTGCACCGCATGGTCATGCCGGAGCGTTTCAAGGAACATTACACTAAGGGAACGTGGTTCAGGGCATTCTTCCTTTACACCTTCACGTTCCTTTCCCTCTCGTTTCTGGTCGTGAATCCCCCCTTCGGAGACATTGTGGCTCCGCAGTTGGCCGATGAATGGGCGGTCGTGATCGAACACAATGGCAATTACACGTTTGCCGATGAGGTCAACGGGGGCGAGAATGAATGGACGCTTGAAGACGGTGAGTACGTTGTTGGCGGCGCATGGGTGCTCTTCGGGTTGGCTGACAACGTTGACGACACGGGTGCGAACGTTACGGTGATTCACCAGTTTCAAAACACCGAGACAGTGATTGAATCCAATGACTCCTTCTGGGATGAACACGGTGCGGACGTCGGCACCTGGAGAACGGCTGAAAACAAATCTGCCCCTATTCTGCTGCCTCATGCAGACCTCGATTTGCCCTTTGCTATCTTCCTTGGCGATAGCCTTGCTGTCGGCACCCACACCATCGTTGTTGAAATTCTCGAACAAGGGGATCCGTGGGAGAACGAACGAACGTACACCTGGACGTTCTCGGTGAATCCTCCCGTCGCCTCAACAGAGTAAATCGGCGTGTTGACGCACGATGTCATTCAGAACCCTGTCAATTCGTTGTCGGTCATGAAGTTCCTGGGTGATTTTTCTCTCGGTCCGACGGCGGCGAGCCCGGACAAGAGGAGCGAGCACGGTCCAGCAGAGGGCGTCTTCTATCTGGAGCAAAACACTGTTCATGTACTGGCCAAGGGGTTAACCTACTGGTTTGTTTTGTACGCCCCTTATGAAAAACTGAAAGTGATTCATGAGCGCAAGTGCTGAACGATTTGGGCCGTCAACGCATCGAGCTGAATTTGTTCGCCACCACCCTCAACCAAGCGGTAATCAATTTCAGCCATCCATTCGGTCAGTGCCAGTTTCGATCGTTCTTCAAGGAAATCAGCACTGTACAATTCACGATGTAACTGATTGACAAAATCCGTCCCTGCGA
>CAXHCG010000014.1:0-19071 GCA_964014905.1 uncultured Candidatus Poseidoniales archaeon
ATTATCAGCGGTCTCGTGGGCTCGGAGATGTGTATAAGAGACAGTGCCAAGGCGGTGAAAATTTTCAAGCACAGCGTCCGGCAATTCATCGACCTCCCCGTGGAGTACCACCACGTCGGTTATCCGATGGTGTTGAATGAACACGGCGATCTTTTCTCGGTCCGATTGCTGTTCATGCCAATTTTGAACCGTGAGGAGCGAGAAACCAACTTTCCTAGCATGTTCAGGATCGATGCCTTCATCTTGCCCATCAATCTGAACCACTGCCAACCGTCTTCGTTGACCATCGACATCAAACCAATCGGTGATTCGACCTGAAACAAGGCTTGGTTGCGAAAGCCATGGCCGAGCGAAGAACTCGTTGCTGGCCATGGCAAACACCACCAACGGGATGGACAGGGCTTGCGCCTGTTCTGGCACCGTGAGCAGAATAAGGACTGCAGTAATTCCATGCACGCGAATTCGCCACCATTGGCTGGTTATTTGGGTCAGCAGTCCCAACTGTCCTGCCGTAAACATCACCAACCAACTCGCCAATATCAGGCCAAAAATCCATGTGAGATAGGTTGCGATACTCAGCATTGCAACGGCGCTGTATTGGGCTGAAAGACCTACGGATTGATGGTTCTCATGTCCAATCTCGAACAGCCACGGGAGAACAGTCGTTGTCATCAACATAAAACTGACCAGTAACATGACGGTTCCGATGCCAGTGCATCGCTTGAGTGCTCTGTATTCATGGACGGTCAAACCGGGTTTAGCAAATTTGTGGAGGTGGTGTACCACCAACGGAAGGGTGGAAAGAAATCCAAGATACAAGGCAGTTAACCAGCGCACTGCACTCCATTGGGCTGGGTCATAAACGTTCAGGCATTCCCCTTGGCAGGGATGCAACAGGGCGAGGAATTCTCGAAGGAGTTCATCCACGGAGAACGACCAAACGACCGTAAGTGAAGCGACGGTGATGAACACCACCATCGTGCGTTTTGACAATTCATCAAGGTGTGATTGTATTGCTGCATCCTTATCGGATTCAAGCAAAATTGTCATGGTGTCCCCCTCAAACGAGATCTGTGTATTCCTTGGGCGCTCGTGCCTGTACGATGGTTCGATAGACGCCAAAGATGGCCCAGAGGGTGAGCATTCCAGCAACCAAAGCATAGCCCCACGGTTGGTCGTTGTCGACGAGGTACGCGAACAAGACGGCCAGAGCAGAAGCGAGCACGCCTCGGCGAAGGCCTTGCGGCACCGCCAAGCTTTTGTCTAGGTGAGTGGGACCGCCTCCAAATCGACGTTCATAGAACTCGCCCTGGATGACGGCTGCTATGATGATCATCGAAAGCGTGGTCCAATAGTAGAGGTTTCCGTTGGCAAAGAAATTGTGCGCAATTCCTTCTTGGCGTTCTGCTTCAACGGCCTCAGGGTCTTCTTCTGCGACGAAGAGGGATTCGTAATCGCCAACGCTGATGGTCCGAAGGGAAACGTCCTCGTTGGTGGCGACTTCTGTATCGCCGGGCTCGTTGATGGTGAAGGCAAGAATGTTCCACTTGTCGCCTTCGTCAAAGTTTCCGTTTCCGTTCACGGCATTGCCAACCAACTGGAAGTTTGCTGGACCCATGTCCTCTGCAGGCGCCGTCCACGTAACAACCCAGTCGTTTCCTGGTTCGGATTGCGAAAGCGCACCGGGCTTGTCAGGGACACTTTGGCTTCCCTCGCCGGGGGTGAGTGTGCCGATGTCACCGTCCCAGAACAGGAATCCCCCACCCGAATTGGAGGCGTGCTGGAGACTGATCACAAATTCGTAGGATTCGCTTACGTTGTAGGCTCGTGGAACGCCGGAGACTGAAACCACGACTTCAGTCGATGGTGCACCACCTCCGTGGCACGTGCACCCAGTTTCAATGACGAGGTTTCCGCCGTTGTCCCAAGGTGGTCCGTTTGGATTGCCCAAAACGGGTGCTACAAGCATGAGGGAGAGAACTATCATCAACGAAAAGTTACGAAACTTGCGTCGCATGAACTCACCCTGTATTTTCCACATGGCCCCGCTCTTTGAATGTTACTTCACCTTTGCTGGTGAAGGGCCCATTCAGATTTCCTTAACTGCGTTGTTCAAACCGGTCATCATGGCCTTCCCATCTCCGAAAAGCATCATGGTTTTATCCTCGTAGAAAAGGTCGTTGTCAACACCAGCATAACCAACGGACAATGACCGCTTGATGATGACCACGGTACGTGCCTGGTCGGCGTCAATGATTGGCATTCCAGCGAGCGGTCCCTCGCCACTTCGTGCGGCTGGATTGCACGTGTCGTTGGCGCCAATGACGACGGCAACGTCGCATTCTGGGAATTCGGCGTTGATCTCGTCCATCTCAATGAGCTTTTCATACGGAACATTGGCTTCTGCAAGAAGGACATTCATGTGTCCGGGCATTCTTCCCGCAACAGGATGGATGGCATACTTGACTTCAGTACCGAACTTCTCTTCCAGCAAGTCGCCGAATTCTTTGACTTGGTGTTGGCATTGGGACACCGCCATGCCGTAGCCTGGCACGATGATGACTTTCTGAGCGCCGTCGATCATCATGGCGACCTCATCGGGGTCCGAACCAACCTTGGTTCGTGTCACCGTTTCTTTGGTGCTTCCTCCGAAGGATTTGAACAACACATCAGGAAGCGTTCTGTTCATGGCTTTGCACATGATGAAGGTCAAGATAAGGCCCGAAGCACCAACCAGGGAACCCGCAACGATCAGCACTGGGTTGTTGATGATGAAACCCGTGAATGCTGCAGCGATTCCAGAGAGTGAATTGAGCAACGAGACCACCACAGGCATGTCCGCACCGCCAATGGGCAAAACAAGAATGATCCCAAGAAGACAGGATATACCGATGATGGCCCACAAATAGGTTTCATTGGTCGGGTCGCCGATGGACATGACGATGAGTGCGAAAACCGAGAGTGTTAACAGCACCTTCACCGGATTAAGCCACGTTGGGCCCCACGTTGGGGTTTTGAACCACTTTCCAAAGATCTCCACGCCGCCTTTGAGTTTGAACATGGCCAGCAGGGAGCCCGTCAGCGTCATCCATCCAACCAAAGCTGAGAGCCCAGCAGCAACCACGACGACTTGCAAGGTCAAACCCTCGGGTAGGGCGAGGGTGGAGTCTTCAATGTACTTCCATGTTTCAGAAAGCGCAACGAGGGCGGATGCTGCTCCACCAAATCCGTTGAACAACGCCACGAGTTCCGGCATGCCTGTCATTTCGACTTTTATGGCCATGATCGCTCCGATGATGGAACCGACAACAAGGCCGGCAACGATGAGTTCCCAATTCATGGTATCCGAGGCCAGTTGCATGTCAACGATGGTTGTGATGACGGCGACCAGCATGCCCAGCGCCCCGTATTGATTTCCTCTGGGGGCCGTTCTTGGATGGCCGAGTTTCTTCAGACCGAAAATAAACAACGCCGCAGAGAGCAGGTAGCCGATTGGAATCCACTCTTCCATCTCAAGCCCTCCTGTTTTTTCCGGCAATCATGTTGAGCATACGGTTGGTGACCGCAAATCCACCGACAACGTTGATCATCGCCAGCACAATAGCGACAAACGCCAACAGCCCAGAAACAAGTGTGTCGCCTCCTTGGTAGGCCACGTTGGCACCGAGCAAGGCGCCCACGACGCTGATTCCTGAAATGGCGTTGGCTCCGCTCATCAGTGGCGTGTGAAGGGTGGCAGGTACCTTGGTGATAAGTTCAAATCCAAGGAAAATAGCGAGCATAAACAACGTCAAGTTTGCAATCAGTGAAGCTTCCGTAATCATTCGACCACCCCTGCGAGTCGCGTTTGCTTGGGATGGATGGTGCCGTCTTTGCAAATCAGCACACCCCCCATCCCATTCACGTAGAAATCTGAACCTTCAGGAGCGCCCACGAGGATGTCATCGTCGTCGGAGATGATGACGGCTCCTTCATTGACGAGCGAGCTGAAGAAGGTGGTAAGGTTGTTTGAATACAACATGGATGCTGTGTTTGCGAGTGTCCCTGGTAAATTTGAAGTCCCAACGATGATAACGCCGTTCTCGGTGGTGGTCACCTCGCCTTGGACCGTGTCTTCACAGTTGCCACCGACGTCAGCGTTCATGTCGACCACGACAGCCCCTGACTTGAACGTCGCAACGGCGCTTGATGGCACCGTGATGGGTGCTGGACGACCAAAGATACGAGCGGTTGTGACGACGATGTCGGCATCAGCAGCAACACCGCAAACGGTGTCGTTGACCTTCTGTATGAATTCAGGCGTTAGCGGTTTTGCGTAGCCCGATTCGTCCTCAAAGTCATCCATGCCATCGACTTCAATGAACCGACCGCCGACAGATTCGATTTGTTCAGCTGCCGACTTTCGAACATCGGAAGCAAACACGATGGCACCAAGGCGCTTGGCTGTAGCAATCGCTTGCAAGCCGGCAACCCCGCTGCCCATGATCACGACTTTTGCGGGACGAATGGTTCCTGCTGACGTGGTCATCATTGGAATGCCCTTTGGAACGGCTGCTGCTCCCAAGAGAACGGCTTTGTAGCCCGCTAGGTTATCCTGACTGGAATTGACGTCCATGGATTGGGCTCTCGAAAGGCGACGTGGGATCATGTCCATGGAGAGCAACGTAATGCTGGCCTCCATGCAGGCTTTCACGTATTCTGGGTGGCGAAACGGATCCGAGACACAGGCAAGGTTGGTACCTGCTCCAATGCCGTCTGTACCAGGGAACCGAATGCACACGAGGTTTTCACACGCCAACGCTTCTGCTCTCGAGACGACGTGCGCTCCAGCGTCAATGTATTCTTGGTCGTGATAGTTGGCCGCAATACCTGCGCCTTCTTCGATGTAGACCTCGAAACCTGCGCGTGAAAGTTTCTTCATGCTGGACGGTACAATGCCCACGCGAGTCTCGCCTTCAGGTTCCTTTGGTACACCGAGTTTCATGCTTTCACCTGTGAATTGCACCCGCAAAAGGGTAGGTGCATTTGTTCCACTGGAAGGAGGTTTTTAGATTCCACGCTTTGAATCACTGAACTGCACTTTTGAGATTGTCCCAAATGCCACTGAAGGGGCCCCACCATTTGACTTATGGACTGAACGCAACAGGTTGAAGTTGAAAGGTGGAACCCATGGCCAGCGGACGTCGAAAAATTGCAGTTATTGGAGCAGGAAACGTAGGGGCAACATGCGCATTCGTGTTGGCTCAAATGAAGGTTGCCGACGTTGTTCTTCTCGACATTTACGAAGGTTTTGCCAAAGGAAAGGCGCTTGACATGTCGCAAAACGCCAACGTGCTGAATTACAACGGGACCATTACCGGCACAGCGGATTACAACGACATCGCCGGAGCCGACGTCGTCGTTGTCACTTCGGGTTTTCCTCGAATGCCGGGCATGACCCGAGAGGATTTGATTGGAAAGAACGCTGACATTGTTTCCCAAGTTGGAACCGGCATCAAAGACCACGCTCCTGATGCCGTGGTTATTGTCGTTACAAATCCCCTCGATCTCATGACCTACCACATGCAAAAAGTCACAGGATTCCCACCCGAGCGAGTCATTGGCCAAGCCGGCGTTCTTGACAGTGCGCGCATGGCTCACTTCATCGCGCTGGAACTCAATTGCGCTGAGGAAGATGTTTCCCCTATGGTCCTTGGTGGCCACGGCGATACCATGGTGCCTCTGCCCCGATACACAACCGTCGGTGGCATACCAATTACCCAATTGATGAGCCAAGACCGAATTGAAGCCATCAGCGCCCGTACCGCAAGCGGTGGCGGGGAAATCGTCAAGTTGCTTGAGAAGGGTTCAGCGTTCTACGCCCCCGGTTCCGCTGCTGCCATCATGGCAGAGTCCGTCTTGAACGACCGACGTCGTTTGATTCCTGCATCGTGCTTGTTGACCGGACAATACGGCCTTTCTGAGGTGTACATCGGCGTTCCATGCATCGTTGGTGCCAACGGAGTTGAACAAATTTTTGAACTGGATTTAACCGATGAAGAGCTTTCTTCCCTGCAAGGATCCGGCGAATTCTACAAGGGACAACTCAAGGATGTTCTTGGCTATTGAATTCGCTCAAGCGTTAGGCTCTCATGCTTGCCCACCGTTGTCGCCTTTTCCACCGGGTTGCTGTGTTTCACCAAACGGTGCCCTTTTCGCCCTCGGCTACGCATTCGCGTGAGCACTTCTTGACCCACATAACATCCCTTCTGCGGGTGGACCAAGTCCCCCAGCCCGCACCCTAGCGGGTGAACCTTTGCCGTTATTTCATGCCCGTGATAGGGAATAAGGTTTGAGATTCGATGTTCAGTCCATTCGTCTTCTGTCCACGTCGCCTTCCATTGATGTTTGACGGGGATGATGTACATTGTACCAAAAAAACTCTGATGTACGGTCGTATCCGGGGGATGTTCTGCCTCCCCGGTCCCGAGAAACACATCGTTGAGGTCTGTAATGTCCGTGATGGTGATGGATTGACCCAGAATTCGTTCGGTTAGGTGGGCCACCATTGCTGATTTCGACGGTTCGTACCCAACCAAGGCCACGTGGGCCCCTACCGGAATCACTTCGCACACGTCAAGTATCTTTGCAGAGCGGTTGGTAAAAGCGGTGGTGCAGGCTCCCTCTACTTTGTTGGATGAGAGTCCGTTGATAAACGGGAAAATTTCCTGACCTTGGAGAAGAAGCGTGTAGGCGGGATGCCTGACCATGCCCATGGTTCATCCTCAAGCAAAGGATTCGCCGCATCCACACGATGAACTTGCGTTGGGGTTGTTGATCTTGAATCCCCCACCCATCAATCGGTCAACGTAATCAATTTCAATTCCGTTCAAGAGATGACTGGATGCTGTCGGCACCAAGACTCTGAAGCCATTGATGGTCAGTTCTTGGCATTGTGTCTCGGTGGATTCAACGATTTGCAGGTCGTACATGTAGCCTGAGCAACCGCCGCTCAACACACCGACGAGAAGAGCATGACTGCGGTCATCGCCAAAGGCGTCTTCCAGCATTGACGTCGCCTTCTCAGTGAGGGTCAAATTAACATCCACAACGTCTGGTGAATGCACTTGAATCGCCGGCGCAGAGTCGCATGTGCCACAGTCCATGGTCCACGCAGCCGTTCAACGTTTTTGAACTTGACCGCCCTTTGGAAGCGATTCAGCGCTTCTTCCTCTTCTTATCCACGGCTTTTTGGAGAATATTGCAACGTCGAATCTGGTCCTTTGCCCTGCGTTTGGCATCGTCAGCAAGTCCGCGTGGAATGGCTTGCTCGAAGCACTTGATGGCGTCGTTGTACCGTTCCATTTCGGCGTAAGCGGTTCCCATGTTGTACAGTGTTTCACCACGGACTTCTGTCGGCCGGATCAACATCGCTTGGTGATAGGATTCAACGCATTTTGGATATTCTTCAAGGAAGTAGTAGGCATTGCCGCGATTGTTCAAAATTCGAATAATCATCGCATCATCCCCTGCAAAAGCGGGAAGTGCACGGTCAAAGCAAGAGAGTGCTTCTTTGTATTTTTTGTCATCGATGAGTTGCACGCCTTGATTGAACCAACTGACATCCTGATTGGAGATGGCGTTTGACATGATGGACTGAGGTACATTGTTCGCAACACTTTGAGCCGCATCCAACGCAGCTTTGGCAAGGTCGACCTCTGGCTGTGGTGTTGCAACAACGGTTTTCTGCTGTGGTTCAATTGGCGTCAAGAGCAAGGATGCTTGGGATGCTTGCACAGCGGGAGGTTCCATGAGAATCGGGGCCGCGACGGTTGGTTCAGGTTCAGGGTTCGCATTCAGTTCCAGCGATCCCATGACCTCTGTTTTCGGTGGTTCATCTACGGATTGGTCTGGGGCACCCTCGCTAGGAACCAATGGTGCACTTGTTTGCTGTACGACTGGCTCTGCGTTGGCCAAACTCACCGCTTTAGCGTGGCATTTCTGTGCCGTTTCCAGGTCACCGGCTTGTTCGAGCGAGCGAGCAAGTCCAGTCCAGTGATCCGATACACTTTGTTCGGTTTTAATGAGTTCTTTCCACATCAACACGGCGTCACTGTGCTGAAGACTGAGTGAGAGTGCTCTGGCACGTTTTGGACTCGATTCTTTGGGCATGAAATCAAGCGCTTCTTTGGCCATTTCTGGACCTGCTGGTAGCGTTGGCGGGAGTCCAGAGACCTGGTCAAGGACATCGCTTTCACCCTGGGCTAATTGCAGCAACATTTCAACAAGGTCGGCCCGAATTGCGTGTTCGTTTTCCAAGTTTATGATGGTCCTTGCAGCATCCATGTATGTTTCAATGAAGCCCTTCTCCTTGGCCAAGTCCGCCATTTTCTCTGCTGCTTTGAGGTACCCAGCATCAGTTTCTATGGCTCGTTTGTAGCTGGAAATCGCTTCTTGAACGAGGTCGGAGCGTTGTTGAACGGAACCGAGATTGAACCAGCCGGGGGCGTGGCCTGGATCAAGATTTTGGGCATGTGTCATGGCAGCAATTGCGTGGTTGTCCAAATCCATGCGGGCCATGGCTCCACCAGCAATTCTCCATGCAGCAGCGTGTTGCGCACCGATGGTCTTTAGATGGGGCTTCAGCAAGGCCAAAGCTTCCTTTGGATTTCCCTCTTTTATCGCGCTCGTCGCTTGGTCAACCAGCGCATCGATGTCAACGCTGGGTTCGGGTTCAGGCAGTTCTGGTACCGCTGGTTCAATTTCCCGTATGATCTCTTGTTGTGCGACGACGACATCAGCAGCGCTTTTGAGTTCGTCCACGCTCAATTCTGCGTCCTCATCGTGGTCATGGTGAATCGCTTCTTGGAGGAGGTCGTCCGGATTTTCAATGCCGGCTTCCTCTGCGATTTCTTCAACCACTTTCATGTCGACGGACTGGGTCACTTCAAGCGAAGGTTGCATCGCTTCCATCGACACGGATATGCCGCTGTCCTTGCAACGTTCTTTGAGTTGAAGAAGTGCAGGGTGACCCGGGAAGAAGGCCAATGCTTTGTTGGCCATTGCAAACGCGCCTTCCAAATCACCAATCCGTTCGAGAAGGATGGAGAGATTGGCCGTAGCCGGGGCGTGTTGGTCGTTTAAATCAAGGCATATCTGAAACGATTGGCGAGCACCACGTGCGTCTTGTTGCGCTTCAAGGAGCACCCCACGGTTGAACCATGCCATGTCGCACGCAGGATCGAGGGCTATGGCCTTGTTGAAGGCCGCCAAGGCTCCCTTGACGTCGTCTCGGCGTGTGCGTTCCTCCCCGACCGTGAGCAAGACTTCGACCATTTCTTCGGGGTTGTCGACATCGTCGAGTTCGGGAATAACATCCCGTGGGGCTTGCGATGACGTTTCCGTTGATTCGGGAGCGGCCTCTACCGGTTGATTTTCAACGGCTTCTATCGCTTCATCAACGGAAGCTAACACAACATCGTCTATTCCATCGGTTTCCCCGACACCAGCCATGTTCGTTTCCTCACCGGACTCCACTCTGCCTCACCGCAACAAAAACGAGTGATATACCCTGCATAAGCCTTGCTTATGATTGTCCATTCAATCAATCCTTACATTGAAGGGCTTGACCCCCTTCCAAAGCCCATGGGAGATAAGCGACTGAAGGTCATTGGACTCGCCGGTGAATACCGCGCAACATCAAAGTCAGGCATGTTGGTGAACCTTGCCTTAACCATCGCAAAAGAACGAGGAGCCGATGTTGAATTTTGGGATTTAGCAGAACGCCCACTCCCCTTGGTTGGCGAAGATGGTTGCTGGACACATCCCAATGTGAAAGCCTTCCAATCGTTGCTCGAAGAATCCGATGCGTTCCTCCTTTCCTCGCCGGAGTACCACGGCACCATGTCTGGCGTCATGAAGAACACGTTGGATTGGATGTACGACAAACACGTTGGCGGGAAAGTCTTCGGGCTCATGTCCACCTTGGGGGGTGTCACCAACGCCAATACCTTGAATCACCTTCGTATTTCGCTCCGCTGGCTCCATGGATGGCCGGTTCCAGAACAACTTGCCATTGGACATGTCAAAGAAGCGTTCGACGATGACGGGGCACTGGTTGACAGTGACCTTCACCAGCGGCTTGTGGGATTGGTAAGTTCAGTGCTATCAGCTGCCAAAAAGTTGCGTTGATGGTCATGGTCGATCAGTCCAGCAAACCCGCGTTCACCGATGTCTACGGTGCTACATACCGATTGATTGAACTCGGAAATTTCATGTTCGGAGACGAAAAGACAACGGGTCACCCGTCCGAACAACCAGCCTGCACGGTTGAAATTAGCGAACCGTTTTTTCTCGCAGAACGGCCGGTGACTCAAGCTCAGTGGGCAGATGTTATGGGTGGAAATCCATCAAAATTCCAGGAGGGTTGGAGCGCTGGCCTGCGACCTGTAGAACAGGTGGATTACCACGATGTTGCTGAATTTATTGCACGTTTGAACAAGCGCGATGAATCCGAATCCCACCTTGGCTTGGTTGGGCGGTGGCGCCTCCCTTCGGAAACTGAATGGGAATACGCTGCGAGCACTGGAAACTCCGGACGCTGGTGGTTTGGCGACAAAGATGTCGAACTGGATGAATACGGGTGGCATGCTGGAAATTCCGGAGGGTCCACCCGGGAAGTTGGGCTGAAAAAGCCGAATGCTTGGGGATTTTTTGACATGAACGGTTTGGTCAACGAATGGTGCGCAGACCATTGGTGCCGAACCTACGAGGGCGGTCGCCACCAGCGCCCCTTCGCCATGGGTGATGGTACGAAGTTCGTTGTCCGCGGGGGTTCGTGGTTCACAGAAAGCGATTCCACGCGCAGTGGTTCGAGGTCGTTCGCTCACCGGGATAAGAAAAGCGATGGATTGGGGCTCCGGTTGGTTTGGGAGCCACTGGAAGCCATGGAAAAACCGGAACCCAATCAGGCCGCCTCATCTTCGAGCACCGACCAATCATAACCGTGGTCTTCGGGGAGATCGTTGAGGGTTTGGTGTTGAGGAATTCTTCCTGGCCCAATCGCCCACCGCTTGTTTAGTGGCTCATCCAACATCAACATGAGGTTGTTGTGCTGAAACAATCCGATGGCCGTGGCCGTTCGCTGAATCACAGGTGCTATGTCCTCGTGAAATACATCGTTCATGACGGTGCAAATTTCACCAAAGGTCCGACTGCCATCGCCAAGTTCCCAAAGCAGGCTGTTCATTGCATCGAGAGGCCGCCTTATTTCCTTCGGAGCACGTAGCAAAGAGGCCACCCAACCCTCAAAGCGTCCAAATTGTTTTGGAATTCGCAAAACGACTTTCCGACCGCTCACCCCGCGCAAGGATGGGTTTTTCTCCACAATGCCAACACGCGCCCACCAAACGGGTGCTCTGCACGGGTATTGCTCAAACAGTGGATGATCTTCTACTCCAGCTAGGTCTTCCACATAACCACCTCAAAATTCAACCCAGGTCCATATCAGGAGGGTGAGCATGGAAACAGTCCCGAGCAGAGCCATCATACGGGTCGCTTGAACACGCTCCGAAAAATGGCGGAGGTACCACGTACCAACTCCGCAAACTGCAACGGACACCCAAAGAGCATACCATGTCGCAGGATAGGTCGCCACACTTGAGGCCCATCACAGGGTCCCATCAAGGTATTGTTGTCCGTAGTACTGCCATTGTTCTTCGGTCCACCCAGGTGGCAGGCCACCGTCTGGAACCGGTGGTCCTCCATGGTGTGTGGATGGTTGTTGTTCACTCACCATTTCCTCGTCGTTTGTTGGTTGTTCCTCCGCTGAGTGTTGTTGTTGCGTTTGCAAGATTGAGACTGGTGGGCCAGCATGGACGACCTGAATCGGTTCATCGTCCAACGGTCTTGGTCGTTTACGAAGGAGAACGAGAACGGCTCCCAAAAACAACAATCCAGTTAATCCCCCTCCAATTAATGCCGTACTGGAAAACGTTTCATCCGTCGTCGATTCAGAAAATTCCACGGTGACTGAATGTGATTCTCGTAGAACGCCATCAGCTGTGCTGGAGATCACCGTAACGGTTCCGCTTTTTGGCCCATTCATCCGTAGAATTTCACACTGAAGTTGTGTTTTTTGTTCATTGATGTGCCCTGGACCTAAATCCAACATCAAGCCGGTTTCGTTGACAAGCATTTTGTTGCAAGAGGTTTGCCAACCTTCTTCGCTTGAAAGTTGAACGTTTACCCGTTCGTTCATTGTCGAATACGATGTCACATTGATCTGAACAACCGCTGATGTTCCATGCGGCACTGCTCCGATTTGCATCAATGCAGCAGATGAATCAATGCCTCGTTGTTCGCTCAACATAATGAGGGCTTGCGCCAACATCTTCACCGGAAGATCTTCTTCGTCCACCACGCCGAGGAGTTCAAACTCAAGCACAAACCGCGTGTTGAGTGGAGCGTCGGACGGTATCACCACCTCCAGTTGGAGCCGTTGTTGCCCAGCAGCCGGTATCACCAGCGGAACTTCGGTGGCCAAAGGTTGGTCTGCCCCTTCAACGCTGAAGAAGGCGATCAACCCTGGAAGTGGGGGCACGGAGGATATGCGTGCGATGGTAGAAAGTCTGTTCTCCACAGCGTTTCCATCGTTTTGAACGATGGCTTCTGCCATGATCGTTTGCCCTGCCATCGCCGATGTAGAATGCTCCTGCAGGTTCAGCGAGGGTACCCGAACGGACGCCGTTGACGCGATGATCTCCACGACATTGTTGGCTACATCGATGTCTGCCGCTTCGTGTTCATGTCCTGCTTGAACCGTGAGAGTGTGAAGTTCTCCCGCCGCTTCTGCCATGGGGAGAAGAATCCACAAACTCACATTTCTCTCATGCTGTAGGTCATACGATACGCTCAATTGTATCGGGCCAGAAAGATTTTGGTTGTTTATTGAGAGCCACCAAGTCCATGAATCAGGGGCATTGGTAAGTTCCAAATTTGCAGATGTAGGCCCGTTCCCGTTGTTTATCAAACGCAACACCACTTCGTTTGGTACCCCGGGTGTGAGCTTTAGAGGAGCGGTGATGACCTCGAGGGACAGGTCGTACGATGCCACAACCCTGAGGCCGTCAAAGGAATCCCCTTCAATCGTCATCAAACTGCGTTTCGAATCAATGACCGGCGTGATGGTTGGTCCTCTGTCATCGGCTTGGGCGGTGGGTGGTAGGTCCACCCTCACCTCAAAGGTCGTGCTTGTTCCTGGATTGAGCACAGCATCCGGCCGAGTCGGCTGATGCACCGTCCAGGTACCTTCGTCCTCCACATCAACACGCATGGAGAATATGTCCTGCCTCGATGCATTGTTCCAAATCGTGTACTTCAGAACGATTTCTGCCCCAGCCTCAGCGTAGATTTTTCCGCTCTCTGGGAGATTGTTCATTGACACACTCGCATTGCTGAGCATGGAAGCTGAGACGGCGATTGTTTTTTGATCGATTCGAGAACTGTCATTTTGGGCTTGGAGCGCCATATCAAATTCTACAATTGTGTCGGGTGACTCATCGGCTGGAACGGACATCGTGAACATTACTTGGACGGTTTCATTCGGTCTGATGAGCAGTGATGATGCTTGTGTCCACGCGAGGTTGATGCTCCAATCAGCAGGTATGGAGGTCATGTCCGTGGAGAGGTCAAAGACATCCGTGGCTGCTCCGACATTTGAGAGCCCCACCTCAAACGTGCAGGTGAATGAAGGTGGACAACTGGGTCGAACGGGCGGCGGATGAATCACAGGAATTCTGTCTGCTTTCACCAGGAATTGGACCGGTAGAACGGTGTAAACATCCGGGTACTGCTGCGATGTGATGTTGACCGACATTTGCTGGAAACCAATGCTTGCGTTGATGTCAGGTTGAATTCGGATGGTGAATTCAGCCGGGCCACCGGGCAGGGCGAGCAACCCACTGGTTGGGTCAAAACTTGTTCCCGATGGTCGGATGTAATACGCATTCCAACCCGTTGGCAATCCAGTCAACGTTGGAATGTACAACTCTGAGATATTACCGGTGTTGAGGATCTTCATCGAGATGCTCCCCCATTCACCCGGTGTTGCACCGTTGGTTGAAACGCCTTGGGCGGAGACTTGATATTCCTCAGGGCGTACTTTTTGGTCGTACACAAACACGATTTCATCGATAAAAAATCCCACATCGGTTCCTGAAGCATCGGATGTAAATTCAAATTTGAATTGAGAATTGCTGTGGAATAATGCATCTTCGACCGGTATGAGTGGCGAGGTATGTCCCTTGTTGGTCACACTGAAGGTTTGCCAGTTGGCACCATCCGACAACACGGCATCAACGGTGCCGGTGATTGAACCAACCTCCACCCATGCGCCGAAGGTGTTCTTGCCGTAAATGGATAATTTATCGTTGACTGCCGTGCTGCCGGTGTAGAAGAATGACAATCCGTTTGTCCGACTTGGATTCGAAAGTGCGTCAGACATGTCCATCACCGGGGTTGTCATGATGGCAATTTGGTTGTTGTTGTAGGTGGACAATTGGCCATTTCCCGCGTGGCAACTGCTTCCCTGCGACATGTAGGTGTAAAGGTCCTGAGAATACATCCACCCGTTGCCGAGCGTCCATTGCGATGATGAATCGCAGTTGTAATAGGTGTGCCCGACCGTGAATCCTTGGTTACGCACATCGTTTGTTGGGTTATCGTCCGTAATGGTGGAAATGGCGGTCATCGAAAGGGTGTGGTTACCGGCATAGGTTGGCAACACGTTGACTTCAGCCGTCGTGCTCCCACCCGCTGCGAGTGAAGACACCTGAACGGTTGTGTTCACGAATTCAAAGTACGCGTAGTCGTTGTGAAGCAGACGAACGTTCAGGTCGATCACGCCCGAGGGATTCGTCCCAATGTTTTCGACCGTGATGGTGAGTGTGGCTGAGGCGTTAACCATGGCGTCAATCACAAACAATTCTGCAGGGCGGTTAAATCCATCCACGGGGTGATTGGATGAGAACAATTTGTACAGGGATTCGTCCACAGCATCGGTGTAACCAACGGTCGCACTGACCACACGAACATCCACACCGGTTGGATTTGTGGGGCTTTGCATGGGTCCTGTTGTGTTGGACAATGCCGTCGGGATGGCCGTCGCAAACGCCCCGAACAAAAACATCATGGCCAAGAAAACAGAGCCGTACCGCATTTCCCTCGGTAGTGGCTATGTTCGTCTATCTATTTAGTGGCGATGTCGGGTTTGGCTTCGGCGCTTTCTGAATCGATATCGGCTTCAACCTCGGCTTTTGCTCGTTCCAACTTGGCCTCAGCCCTCTTTTCCTTGGCACGGGCTGCGAAATAAACCGTCAGGGATGGAATCAGGACCATCGAGAAGCAACCAACAACGGCCGCCAATGCCCACAAAAATTCCGTCGCAGCGTCCACTGAAAACACGGCGACACTGCCAAATGCTTCGTTGACGGTTTCTGCGGAGATGCTCGGTTGAGTTGTCCGATTGCCTTCTTCAACAATTTCGATTCGTAGAATGGATGGTGAGTGTTTGTACTCAATCGCCGCTCGGGCTTTTTGTTCGGCTTCAATCAAATCCGCAGCAAAAATTGAGCCGTTTGACCGGCGAGCTGGGTCGACAGACGTCAGGGCGTGGAATTCGATTGTGCCACCTTCCTCTGTTGTGCGTTCATGAGAGGTCGCTCGGTCGCAGAGATCGGCGCATGAGAACTCCTCTTCAAGCGGGTTCTGCAAATCGTAGGTGTTTCCAAGAAGTTCGTGACTGTACAGCAGAGCCACGTTTGTCACCCGGAGCGTGGCGCCAGGCGCTAGGTCCGTAGCTGTAATGTTGACCCACGTCAAATTGGCATCGTTTGCTATGACCTGCCAAGCCCAAGTGGTCGCGTTGTCGCCGGCATCGTATGTCCGTTCGATGTCTTGGTCGGCAACGGAAGCCTCGTAGACGTCCACGCTTGTTTCGGTCTGGTAAATGTAAACTGAAGGAGAGACCGTGGCTCCGTAAACGGCGTACGAGAGCATGAAAATCAATGCAAACGAGAGCCCAACCAAGGTTCTGAGAAGGTTGGGGTTCTGTGCCAGTGCCTTCTTCATTGATGTCACCAACAATTAGATGCTTTAGAAGCCTTGTATCGCACAGGTTTACCGCGGGTTATCAGAACTTGCTGAACGCGTGCTTGACCCGCTGTTTTGATATAGGGGCGGACGGTCGCCAACGTGCTTGGTGTATCACGATGACGACCGTTTACGATATCCCCGCCGATATTTTCAACCCTGCCCTTGCTCAGGCAATGGCTGACCAAAAGGCAGTTTCCATGCCAGACTGGGGTCAGTATGTCAAGACAGCCGTTGACCGTGAGCGCCCCCCAACTCAGGAAAACTGGTGGCACCTCCGCACGGCAGCCATACTCCGAAAGGTCGCCCGCAACGGGCCCGTCGGTGTGACTCAACTCGCTCAGGCCTTCGGAGGGAAAAAGGACAACGGTGTCATGCCAAACACACCCGGGGTCGCCTCGAGGCACATCATTCGTACCGCACTTCAACAACTTGAAGACGCCGGCCTCGTGGAACAGGTCTATCTTAAGTCGGTGCAGTTGTATGAAAAAGACGACTACGGCGACTGGGTAAAAGATTCCAACGACGAACGAGTCCCAATGAAGGATGAAAAAGGCAACCTCTTGAAGCAGGATTTGTACTCGGGCCGTGGCATCACTGCGGCTGGACAAAAACTTGTTGACAACGTTGCTCACTCTGTCCGTGGCGAGGCTGACGAGCAATACCCTGGCTTGGACAAGTATTGATTCGGAGATGTGTGAGTGTGCCAACCATGACGTCATCCAATCATGACGAAGAATTGGCTGCGCTTCGTGCACATCGAATGAAAGAAATTCAAGAACAACTCAGCATGCAGGCTGCCAATCAACTTGAGGCCGAAGAAAAGGCTCAGATCGAAGCTTCACAGGCCGCCAACGTTGATGCCTCCCTTCGAAAGTACCTCTCTCCCGATGCCCGGGCCCGCTTGGCCCGTATCGCAATGGTCGAGCCAAAGCGAGCCAACGCCATCAAGGCCGACCTCGCTGCCATGCTGGACCAAGGCAGCATTGATGTTCCAATGAGTGATGCTTCTCTCAAGAAGATCCTCGCCCAACTGTCCAAGAGCCGCAACACCGCGTCCGTTAGGAGAATCTGAGAAGGTGCTCGACATGTCAAGTAATAAGCCAGCAGCAAAGAAAATTCGCCTCTTGAAGGCAGGAAAACAGAACCGGCGTGTCCCCGTTTGGGTCATGCTAAAGACCGACCGAAACACGGTATCGCACCCAAAGCGACACCAATGGCGACGTAGCAAGTTGCAGCGATGAGGTGGTATGAATGGTACGACCAAATGAATCAGAACTTGTTGTTCCGCTGCGCAATGCCTGGAACATCACGCGCTACAAGCGTGCTCCACGAGCCATGCAAATCATCCGCGAACAAGTCATTCGACACCTGAAGGTTCGGGAAGACGAAGAACTCTACATTGACCCAGAAGTCAATGAGCATATCTGGAAACGGGGCATTGAAAACCCACCCCGAAAAGTTCGTTTGCTCTGCATTCGGCACGATGAGCCAGACATCCCGGTTGAAGTCAAATTGATGAAGGAGTGAAGTGCATGGGAAATATTCGTCCAAGTTTTATCAAAATTCGAGCCATCCGTTTGTGCGAAGAGCACGGTGAGAAATTCACCAATGACTTTGATCACAACAAACTCATGGTTTCACAATTGACAGATGTTGACTCAAAGAAGTTGCGCAATTGGATTGCGGGCTACGTGACTCGATACCGACAGCGTCGCACCGATTGATGGTGTTTGCGTTGCCAGTTTGGGTTGACTGGGATCGTCAACCGGTGAGTGTCCACGGTGATGCACAAGCAGAACTTGAAGCCCTTATCCTTCACTTGAGGCAGCAACACAACGTGAGAAAGAGGTCGCTCGTGATGCCCGATAGGGAAAACGGAGGTTTCGTTTTCTTCCTTTACCAGACCTGCGACCCACGGTGGATTGCAGAATTCATCCAACGAGGTTGATGGCCGTGGGTGAACGTCAGGACATTCCATTGCCGACCGGTGCCTTTGATGTCACCGTTGTGCTGGTTGGTGTTGCTCATCCAGGAAACCTTGGAGCCATATGCCGCACCATGCTCAACTATGGGTTTGATGATTTGCGTGTTGTACGTCCAAAGTGTTCCGTTGATGACGGCGAAACAAGAGCCCGAGCTAAACACGCCTCTCGTCTCCTTGATGAACTGACCCTCCATGCAGACATTTCGTCGGCAACAACGGATTGTTCCGTCGTTGTAGGCACGTCGGGGAAACGCGAAGTTGGGGAAAAAACCCTGTTTCGACACTACCTCTACCCGTGGGACATGGTCGACAGATTTACACAAACGGGAGGTCGAGTGGCCATCGTCTTTGGTGAAGAGGGGAAAGGTCTGTCCTCGGCAGAACTCGGCGAGTGCGATTATTTCGTGACTTTACCCACATGGGAGGGCTATCCCATCGCTAATTTGAGCCACGCAGTCAACGCTGTCCTGTATGAGATTCAGCGCAATCGTGTGATGCTCCGCCAGGGAATGGACCCCGGCATACCCGACATCGTCCCCCTCAAAAATCCGCTCGATCCGGCGGTTCGAGGAGCCCTGGTCAAGGCGATTGAACAATTCGCAGCATCCAGCTCTGGGACTCCCGAGCGCAGAGCGTCGATTGAACAAACGCTCAAACGGACATTGCTGAAAGGAGCACCGTCAACTGAAGAGTCTACGAGGATGATCGGTGCATTCGTTGAAGCCACCAGTGCGCTGGAATTTGTTCAGGATAACGAAGGATGGAAAAAAGAGCATCGACGAAAACTACGTTGATGCAGGACGCCATGTCGCTATGGATTTCGGCGTTTCTCTGCAGTGCATGGCCACCAAACGCAGTCGGTTTCCATACGTCGAACTGATGTGAGGTGCCACCGCATCAAAGGCCCACCTGTCTCTTATACACATCTCCGAGCCCACGAGACCGCTGATAATCTC
>CAXHCG010000015.1:0-18461 GCA_964014905.1 uncultured Candidatus Poseidoniales archaeon
AGGTGATGGGAAATCAGCTGTTGGCTTTTTTCGAGACGTTTTGCCAACTCAGCCTGCGTCGGGAATTGACCCAACCCCCCATCGTGGTCGAGCAAATTCAGAATTTTCCCTTGCAAGCTCTTTGGGTCAGGTGAAAGCAGCGGCACAGGGAGGTCTTCTTCCCGGGTGTTTGGATGAAGTTGGTTGGTCAGTGGATAGAACCGGACCAAACGCCCGTCATTCTTCCTCCAGACGTGTTCTTCTGCTTCAAGCACGCGAAGGTGATGGGTGATCTGGCCATTGCTCATGTCCAAGGCACTCATCAGTGCCCGGAAATGGCACCCTGGATTCGCTGTCAAGTACCCCATCAGGCGTCCGCGCTGGTAGCGACCATCCGTTGTCTCATGCGTTTTTCCAAGCAGACCAAGGAACCACAGACCAGCAGCGGTTGCCGGGAGGCGCAAGCCTTCGTTGGTGACGGCGGCGACAACAAAGAGAGAGAGGAGAGAAGCCGATACAACAACGGTGATCATCGGTGCCACTGAAGTCGGTTCAACGACGCGCACCAGTGGCTCATCGGGGGTGCTTTCTTCAGCGCTCACATCAACCGCTGTGGTCGCTTCCATGCGAACTTGAACCACCTCAACCGAGGGAGCGAGGTAGTCTGCACAAGCAGGAGAAGACGACGACGTTTGGACGATGTAAACGCCTTCGACGGTTGAACTCGGTTGCCATGACGGAAGGGTCCGTGCATGGGAGAGAAGGTGGGTTGAACCCTCGTTGTCCATCATGTAGCAGGTGCCTTGTTCGGTAAGCAGCCCCACCCATGTTCCGGTCAGTTCAAACCGCTCTGAAACCTGTTCTGGCTCAGTCTCGTCTTGAACTTGCCCGAAGTCTGCAGGCCAAGCGAACGGCCATGATGTGGATGATGTCGAGGTGGAGAGAACCGTGAGCTGCAGGGTGTAAAAGCCGTCTGGAAGGATGGGGGTGCCGTCTTGAACCATGCCTACACCAAGCGCATCAAATTCCAACGGATCCGAGGATCCGGGCAAGAGGATTTTGCGACCGTCATAGGCATCACAGAGGGTTTGATAGGCGTGAACAAGTTCGTTACTTTGATCGAGGAAAGCGACTTCAAAAGTGCAAGGTTGGGCCATTCGAAGGTGATAGGGGTCCTCGTTATGAATGACGGGTTCAACAAGAAGCGTTTGTTCATCTTGCCATGAGACGGTGGCCTCAAGGGTAGCGATTTCAGCTTCAACGCAAGGGTTTGACTCGCTTGAATGGTAGGCGACGGTCTGGCTGCTTGTCAGACCGTGCTCTGGGATTTCAGCGACAACCGTGTAAATGCCCGGTCCGACGTTGCAGCCGTTCGTGTCAAAGAAATTCCATTGTGGTAGGCTCATGCGTTCTGGTTCCTCGGCACTCACACTCACTTCCAAGTCAATGTCCGTGCACGCTTTTTCTGAGCGGCTGTCGTACACGAGTTGGCCCAAATCGTCAACGACCCACATCTCAGCTTTGCAGGAGGTGGTGAACTCAACCGTTGCTAACCCGTCCGATGATGTGCTGAGGAAAACTTCGCTGACCAGTGTTTCACCCGGTCCGTAGGCTGGCAACTCATTGCCGCTAAGAGCAAGCTCCATCAGAAGCTCAGACGGAGCCGTCATGCTGCCCTCAACAAGGGACGCGAAGGCAAGGTCTTCGCCCGGTGTTGAGATGGTGACAGAGGATGCCGGGCTGGCGGTGAATTGCTCGATTAAAATCACTTCACCGGGCATCAAGGAGTTGACACCGCCCGTGCACGAAGAGCCCAGCCGGTGCACACTGTCCACAGAAATTTCTAGGCGGCAATCCGTGGAGGACGGCAACTCAACGCTCAGTTCCGTTGGATTGTGCAGGTTCACCATGTAGAGCAAGGGCCCTAAGGAATCGGTACGCTGGGCTGTGTCGACCACATACGTGAGTGAGTCAGGGAGTTGCACGGGCGTTTGAATGGTGGCGACGACGGTGGATGAGAATCCGGCGGAATGAAGCAGTTCCACCGAATACGTTCCACTTTCAAGCCATGCACCATTGGCGTCTTTCATGGACCACTCCATTGATGGGAAGTCCAGACGTTCTCCAGCAAAAAGATCCATTCCCTGCTCACGTGCAGGGCAATCCGTCGATCCGTTGACGACCATCACGCTGGACGAGTTGTACACGTTAAACACGAACGGGCAGGCAGGGTTGACCGTGAGTGAGGCATCAGGTCCATCGTTCACCAAAATCGGTGTCAACACGAGGGGGTGCCCGGGTTCAAACCATGGTGTGTCTGGAGCGTCTTTGACCTCAACCAAAAGGGACACTTCGCCTTGGTCGGCTGAAGCCAAGCCGATGAAGAGCGAGGTGAGTAACAACCCCGCAACCACCATCATTCGGCCTGTCGGCTTCTCGCCCATGTGAAAACATGGGCCGTTCCCCTTTGAAAGGTCAGCGGTGCAAAGACTGTGTGAGGCTTCACAGATTTTCAAGGTCCATCATGGTCGGGATGGCCGCTTCTTGGGCAGCTTGCTGCTCAATCTCGTACTGTTTCCATTCGGGCAATCCTTCGGTGCCCTCCCAACCAAGGGCTCGTGCCTCAACGTAGTTTCCTTCTGCGAGGTAGTGTTGAATCCATGCCTGACGGCGTTCTTCTTCTTCAGCCACAGAGCCTTGGGCGAGTTGCCCTTCTCGCTTTGCAGCGACCGCCTTCCGCTTTCCGGCCGCACGTGCGACCTGAGCGACAACGATCAGAGCCAGCAAGAAGATGATGACGCCAGCCATGACCTGGAGCGTCCCGCTTTCACCGCTCAAAATCGATGAGGAGTCCCCGCCATCGTTTGACTGAAGGTTTGGGTCCGAGGTGATGCTGCATTGGGCCGTGCTACGGGAGCCTTGGGACACTTCGGGATCCCAAGGGCAAGGGTCAGCATCGTCAGAAACGCCGTCGTTGTCGGCGTCGGGGCAACCAAATTCATCGTTGGCCGTGGAGGTTCCAGGAACCTTCGGGCAAGCATCGGGCTGATAGGCCCCAGCGACGGCATTATCGCCAAATCCATCGGCGTCGAAATCGTTCCATTGCGAGGCCCGCAGCGGGAAGTTATCAACACGGTTCGAACTGCTCAGGTTGTCGCCCCATCCATCGCCGTCGATGTCAGACCACTGGCTTGCGATTTCAGGGAAAGCATCACCGCGTTGTTCTCGGAGGGTGAGGAACATGCCAAGATTCTCGTCATCGGCAACGGTGGTGTTCTCCCAAATGTAGTTGTCACCCCAGCCGTCGCCATCAAAGTCAGCCCATTGCTCTTGGTCTTCAGGGAAGAGATCGTCAACATCGGCGTATCCATCAAGGTCAGCATCGGGGCAGCCATGACGCCCTTCTTCGAAGGACTTGCCAAAGACATCAACGCAGTCGTCGCCACTGGGTACGTTGGTGTTGTCACCAAATCCATCACCGTCGGAGTCGGCCCATTGGAACGGGTCGCTCGGGAAGGCATCCAGCGGGTCAGTCACGCCGTCAAGGTCAGAATCGGGGCAGCCTCGACTGAGTTCAGCCTGCGATTCACCGTAGTCAAGAGGGCAAAGGTCGCCGGCATTACCGTCTGTGTTGTCCCCATAGCCATCACCGTCCTCATCGCTCCACTGCGTGGAGTCCGAAGGGAACGCGTCGCCGTTGTTGCCGCCAGGGTTATCGCCGTAGCCGTCGCCATCGCTGTCCTTCCACTGGCTCGAGTCGTCGGGGAAGGCGTCGGGGTTGTTACCGCTGGCGTTATCGCCTCGATTGTCGCCGTCCCGGTCGGACCACTGCGTTGCATCATCGGGGAACGGGTCGCCGGCGTTTGAGTAGCCATCGCCATCACGGTCCGAACACCCGATTCGATCAATTGTTGAGGAGCCAGGGTTGTTTGGACATTCATCGGGTTGGTTGCCATCCGGGTTACTGCCAAAGCCGTCGTTGTCTTCATCGCACCACTGGGTCGGGTCGTCTGGGAACGCATCGGCTCCAAAGCAATCGGATGTGCTGGGCCACCCTGGTGTCGGGTCTGAATACCCATCAGCGTCTGTATCAGGGCAGCCAAGCCGATCGTACTGAGAATCACCCCATGCAGTGGGACAGGCATCGGCTCGGTCGCTGTTGGTGTTGTCGCCAACCCAGTCGCCGTCCGTATCAATTTGTTGCGTGCGGTCAAGCGGGAAAACATCGGGTTGGTTCGCCGACGAGAGAAGAAGTCCCGGCCATTCAGAAGGGCGGTAGGAATCCCAAGACGCGTTTTCGTAATTGTCCCCGTATCCGTCCCCATCGGTATCGTTCCATTGCGTTGGATCGTTCGGGAAGGCGTCACCGGATTGATTCACGTGGAGCTGATACTCGTCCAAGTCGAAGAGGTAGTTGTCTCCGTATCCGTCGTCGTCTGCGTCAACCCACTGGTCTGGATTGGCTGGAGCCCAGTCACCATCGTCGGACCAGCCATCACCATCGCCGTCAATGCAACCGTAGCGGTCTTCTGTGGACGTGCCCGGTGTGTTGGGGCAAGCATCCGGCTGGTAGGCTGGGGCCGGGTTATCGCCGAAGCCGTCGTTGTCCGTATCGTTCCACTGGGTCCCTTCAGACGGGAACGCATCAACAACCCCGTCGCCTTGGTCGGTGGTTGGGTAGCCATCGTTGTCCTCATCGATGTCAGCATACCAGTAATACACGCCCTCGTCGTTTCGGCCATGAGCGGTCACGATGTGCGTTGAGTCGGGGCTCCACGCTGAACCGTAAAGCACGCCGCAGTTGTTGTTGGAACCGGAGCTGCAACTTCCCGGGCGAGGGCCACTAAACGAGTCCACTTGACTGCCGCTGTCAGAGTTGTACACGTATCCAGTCGCGCCGTCCGTGCCGTACCAGTACATACCGGCAATGACCTGAGAGCTGTCGTGGGAGAAGGCGGTCGAGGCACATGAGGTCGTGGTGGTTTTCTGCCAGATGAGACTCCACGAGCCGCTCACGTAGCGGTACATGTCAAAGCTGGCTGAGGAACCTTCCCAACCACCGCACATGGAGATGAAATTACCGTCGGGCGACCAAGCGATGGCGTTGACGGCGGCGGGCGGGTTGTTGAACGTCCATGTAGCGGCGCCCGTCGAAGTGTTGACGATGTAGATGTCGCCGTTTCCTGCCAAGGCGATGTGTTGCCCGTCGGGAGAGTAAGCAAGGTCGTAAAACCGGTCTTCACCGTTTGGATTGAGCGCGTACAATTCTTGGCCCGTTATGACGTCGATGACGGTCACTTCGCCATTGGTTCCACCGTTTCCGGACCGGCCAATGGCCACAGCCACTCGCGCGCTGTCGGGTGAGAATTCGACAACATTCACCTGATCTCCACTTCCAACGTCAACGCTGATGCTCCCGTGCAAAGATGAAAGATTTGAGCTGTAGTAGATGTCGATGGTGTCGTCGTTCAACGCAGCGGCTACGTAGTTGCCATCAGGTGAAAAGTCCACGCCGAAAACATCGGTTCCCGTGTTGACTGAACGTAGGTTTGTCCACGTACTCGCATTCCAGATGCGCACGAATCCGTCTTCCGAACCCGTCACGATAAACTCGCCACTCGGCGAGTAATCAACGCCATAATAGTCATCGCTTGAACTCGTCGTAAATTCATTTTGGAAATTGGGATTGCCGATGGCCCAAGCATCATTGAAATCTGACGTGCCGTCGCTGTCTCGGTCGGGGCATCCAGCCCGATCAACGCTTGAATTTCCGGCTGCCCAAGGGCAATCATCGGCGCTATCCTGTACGCCATCGCCGTCCGAATCGGCGGCTTGCGTGGCGAGGCTGGTCACCGAAACAAGGAAGAGAAAAACGAGGACGAGGGCTGCTTGTTTCCGCAGGGTCGGCGAGTGCGCAGAATAAGCCATGGTTTCCGCATACTTGTCAATATAAAGGGGTTTTTGCCAAAATGCTCAAACAAATTTCGTCAGCGCAGCGCCTACACGAAGTCTTGAACACATGGTGAGGCTACCGAGAACCATGGCGGGAGACATACCCAAGGTCAATGTCGCCGCCAAGGACCGAGTGCTCCTCCACCTGTTGGCCAACGATGAATGGGCAGACCGGTACATGGTCCCTGCAACGATGACGCGCCCTGGCATCGCCGAGGCGTGTGCACAGCATCCCCCAAACGTTAGCCGAACCATGAAGAATCTGCTCAAGGAAATGCTCGTCGAAGAGCATACCCGGTCCGTACAGGGAGACGAACGACGGCAGAAAACATGGCAGTTAACGGAAGAAGGTCGATTGCGGGCGCGCCAACGGCACGGTGTTTTGGACGACACAAAGGTCCTGTTGCGCAACATGGATGGGGAGTTGTTGGAAGTGAAAGCGGCTGAAGCCTCCGCCTTGCTGGAAACCGACCTCACGCTGCTTCAAACACTGCTTCATGCTCAACACGAGGGAGTGCTCACCTACGGAGACATTCGGTTCGGCAGCATTCGAAAACAAGACAGTGATGGCGTGCCCAAGCCAGGCCGATTGACGCCGCTCGTCGGTGTTCATGCAACGTACGCCAATCGACCTCCGACCACCCGGCCCGTGTACGGCAGGGACAACGAATTGGAGGCCTTGCACGGTTGGTTTTCCGACCGACACCCCTGCATGGTCGTCCACGGAATCGCTGGAATTGGAAAATCAACGCTCATCGCCCACTGGCTTCAACAACACATGGAACAGGACCCACACTTGTCGGTTTGCTGGTACACCTGCCAGCCTTGGGATCGGGCGCTTGGGCTTGCTACAAGCCTGCTTCACCGGTTCGGTATCGACGAAACGCACGACCCGTACCGCATCATCGAAACCCTTCCGCTCACGCCCGGTGCTGAGATGGATGTCGACGCTTGGCGACGGCGATTGATGGCGTACATGACCGATGCCAACACCATTCGCGAGCGTTTCAAGGACAGTGCGGGCGGCCCGCCCCCCTACTGGCTCATCGTGCTCGATGACGTGCATCACGTCAGCGAAAAGGCTCGTCATTTGCTGGGCTCCTTGCTCCAACTCGCTCAAAATGGGCCGCTGAGGGTCCTGTTGGTTTCGCGAACGGAACTTAGCGTGTACGACCGTCGGGACGTCCACATCCGAGACAACGTTCGCGAATTGCCCCTCAAGGGGCTCAGCCTCAAGGCGACGGAAGCTTGGCTCGCAAATTTGGAACGAAAAGACACCCCGCCCGCAACAGAGGTGCACGCCGCCACAGGAGGGCACCCTCTGGCCATGGAGTTGCTCGAGCTCTACGGGCAGCCGACGCACAAAGATTGGTTGCGTTTCCTCGACGAAGAAATCCTCTTGCGCCTCCCCGAGAAGGAAAAGGAATTGTTGGCCACGCTTGCCGTTGCTCAATCCCCCGTGCCGTGGGAGGTGTTGGCCAAAGGCGTTGAATGGAATGGTGTTCCTCCTGAAAATCTGATCAAGCATGGCTTGCTGTTGGAACTTGAGGAAGGAATGTGGTTGCACGAAGCCCTCAAGGAGCGTCTGCTCAGGGACGTCGGAGAACAACAAACCACACGAAAGCAACGGCTTGATTGATCTCAAAAGTCGTCGGCCGTCATGACTTCGTCAATCCACTTCAGAAGTTTTGGCTTTGGCATGCTACCGGTCTTTTGGGAGACAACGGTCCCGTTTCGGTAAATGAAAAGAGCAGGGATGCTTCGAACCCCAAGTTGGGCCGCTGTCGCCGTGTTTTGTTCCGTATCCACCTTTGCCACAAGAATTTCTCGCTCTTGTGCGACGGCTTCGAGGACTGGCCCAATCGCTTTGCAGGGAGCGCACCAAGGAGCCCAAAAGTCAACGATAACCCACTCGGTTTCGTTCACCGTTTCGTTGAATTCATTGTCGCTAACGTTTCGAACTTCGCCCATGGGTTCACCTAAACGCCGGTCCGGATGAAGCATTATAGGCGTTTGGCCCGTTTCCAATGGTCAAAAAAAAGGCAAGTCTCATCAAATGGCGCCTGCTGGGTTGGCGTGAGGGATGACATGATTATCGCACCCAGCATTCTCACCGCCAACCTCGCTAACCTGTCAACCGATTGCGAGGAGGCCATTGAAGCAGGTCTTCCTTGGCTTCACCTGGACGTGATGGATGGGAATTTTGTTCCCAACTTGACCTTTGGGCCGCCCGTGATCAGCAGTTTGCGCCGGGCCCTTGGGCCGGAGCCTGTCTTCGATGCTCACTTGATGATTGAAAACGCGGAATCGTGCTTCCAAGACTACATTGACGCAGGTTGCAACCACCTTTCTGTCCATGTGGAAGCCGTCAAGCACCTCCACCGCTTGGTCGGAGCCATTCGAGAAGGGGGCGCCACCGTCGGCGTTGTTCTGAACCCTGGCACACCGGTGGAGGCCGCACTCGAAGTGCTGAGCGAGGTGGACCTTGTCCTCGTCATGAGCGTCAACCCGGGTTTTGGAGGGCAATCCTTCATTCCGACCGTCGAAGGAAAAATTCGACGTTTGGCTGAAGCCATCCAACAACAGGTCGCCAATGGCGGTCGAAACGTGCAACTCCAAGTCGATGGGGGAGTCAAGGCCCACAACATCGGGATGCTGCAAGAATGGGGCGTCACGAACTGCGTGGTTGGCTCTGGACTGTTTAACGACCGTGCTAGCGTGGCTGAAAACCTTGCAGATATCCACCAAGCACTCAACTGAGGAGGGGTGCTCATCCAGATTCTCGTTGTATCGCTGCTCTACCCCGTACCACAGAACATGACGCGTGGGGTCTTTGTCGACGACCATGTGCGTCTGCTAAAGGAACTCGGCCACGATGTCAAAGTGGTGAACCCGCTGCCACGAATACCTCGGTACGCCGAAGCCCGCCGCTCCACCATGCGGGGGGTTTCAAAGGCCCCACGGCGTTGGAAACATGAGGAGGTCGACACCCTTGTTCCTCGGTTTTTTGCTCTCCCCGACCACCCGTACCCCCGGTTAACAATCTCGAGCATCGGTCGCCGTGCGAGATGGGTGGAAAAACAACTCGACGGTTGGCGACCGGACATCATCGTCTGCCACACGTTGTGGCCGGTTGCCCATCTTGCACAGCAATTGGCTGAGCGATGGAAGCGTCCGTTGGTGGGGGTCGTTCATGGCTACGATTTCGACGTTGGCCTTGACCTGAAGGGCGTGGGTTCGGCCATCCAATCTGCGACCGTTGCCTGCGATGCCTTGGTCTGTGCTTCGGACCGATTGGCCGCCATCGCTGCATCTTGGCCAACCCCACCCCGCCGCATTGAGACCATTCCCTGCCTCACTGAAATTCATCGCGAGTGGCGTCGACCCGTCAGACCAATGAAAAAATCTTGGAAAAAAGAACCGATTGACATTTTGTTTCCAGCGGACCCACGGCGCCCAGAGAAGCGGCACTTGCTGGCGCTCCAAACGGGGGAAGCACTCGAGCGGCGCGGTTGGGTCGTGGGAATCACGTCCCTGCGCCACCAACCACGTGACATCGTTTACGACCGCATGCTGACCGCCGATGTGACTTTGGTCACCTCCAAGCGAGAAGCCGGGCCTTTGGTGGCGCGTGAATCCTTGCTTTGCGGCACACCTGTTGTGAGCGTCAAGGTCGGTGAAGTCGAACGGTACCTGCCCGAAGAGTGGGTGTGCACGGACGACCCAGAAGACCTTGCTGACGGCATAGAGGCTGCCCTTCGGGATGGTTGGAAAGAAGCCGAACGCGTTGATGAGCGGTTGGCGTTTGCTTCCAAAGCCACCGTCAGTCAAGCGTGGAGCGAACTGCTTTCCAGCCTTGTTTTGTGAAGAAGAAGAGCGGCAGGCCCAGCAACCACCAGAATGTTTGGGAAACCAGACCGGCGATGATAAACGAACCACCCATCAACACCAATGCCCACTCTTTTTGCCGGTCTCGGACAGACGTGAATTCCCCGCTCATCCACCATGAGAGAAGCAGAAGAAGGCCGGCGGAAAGGCTGCTAGCAACGGCACCAGCGTACAACTTCTGCCCCGGATCGGTCGGACCTTCCACCACCAAGACAAAACCCAAGCACAACGCAGCAAGCAGGACGAGTCCGATGAACAAGGTGAAGCGCCAGGGCTGCGGGCCCGCCATGAGGCTGGTGTAGGTGGGCGTGGCAAGCAACGTCAGCCCCCAACCTGCCAAAAGAACGGTGAACACATCGACGGCTGAAGCTCCGTATGTACCGTCAAGGTAAGCCTCAGGAAAGGCCAACGGTGCGAACACGGCCATGATGGCATAACCGCCGAAAAGGCCGTAGGGAAGCAATGCAAAACAGAGGTCTGTGGCTTGATTGAGCTCTTTCTGATGTTCTTGCGGGTGCTCGCGAGCGCGTCCCAACACGGGTAAAAGTGCAGAGCGAATCGCAGCAGGCACCACCAAGCCAGCCAACCAGGCCAGTTGTGCGACATGGAAGACCGCGCCCAAGGTGGCACCACCAGAAGCAGCGACCATGAACTTCTCAATCCGTATCACGTAGGGAAGGATTCCAAGCGTGATGGCAAACGGAAGCGCTGACATCATCAGGGTGCGTGGCGACGTCCAACTCGGTCCAAAGCGGGCCCAATCTACGGTTTCTGGAGCCGGTGGAGCTGCGCGTAGGAGCCAAAACAACGCCAAGGCCCAACCTGCGGTCGCTCCGAAGAGGAAGGCCGCCGTAAACGCCATGACGGAAGTGGAGCCCTGCCAAACCAGCACGCCGTAAGCGATGACGGTTAAGCCACGTTCAGCCACTTTGGTCAACGCTTCAAGTCGGGCTTCACCAAGCACGCGCAGTCCCGACCGAGGTGCGTAAGAAGCGACATGGACCAGAGCAATGAGCGCAGCCAGCATCAGCAAGCCGCTCGGGGCGTCAATGTTGAGCCATGATTCTGGACGGACCAAAACGGCGAGCAGCACAAAGGGCAGCGCGGCCATGGCTTGCCATCGGTACGTGCGCCATACGGCTGCAGGAACCTGTGACGGTGCGCGCGTTCCGTCCCTTGCAAGCAACGTAGGGAGACCGAGGTCAATGACCAAGAACATGGAAGCGTACAGGTCGATGGCAAGGACCATCCATCCGTAATGTTCCGCTAAAAGAGCGTGTGTCAGCATGATTTGACCGACAAAGGCAAGGCCAACGGCCAGCAAATCTGCACCGACCAGCCATGATGCGTCCCGACCACTGGACGGGGTACGCGGCTTGGCGGCGCTCATGAAACATGCAGCGTAAGGCGGCTTTCAATGGCTTCCTCGGATGTCAGGCGTCGTTATCCTCTTCGACGCCCCACGCCCAACGGCTCACCGTCCCTCGTTCGCCTTCCACTGAACCGATCCGCTGGACAAAAGGGGATTTGCGCAAGGCACGCTGCAAGATGTGCGCACGCACCTCGCGCCCTACCGCCTCGAGTGCTTGGATGATTTCAGGCGTGGTGGCTGGGCCGTTGGTTCGGAGCCAGCCAACGATCCAATCCGCTTGTTCACGGTTCGCTTTCCGTTCATCGCTCCAGCGAGAGGGACGGGGCATGAAATGACCTCCGGCCAAGGGAACAAGAAGATTTGTCAATCCTCGTCATCAAACTTGAGCTCTCGTGCACGCTCCATGGCGGCATCGTCGGTGAACCAAAACGTCGGCGTGTGGCCGAGGTCCTTGTCCCAGCGCTGGACCGCCCGAGCAAACATCTCCCCGTCCGCATATTCTTTGCACCACTTGAGGAACCAATCGGCTTGTGCCTGCATGGCCTCGTCACCCTCGGATTGACGGCGGAGAACTTCGGCCTGCAACGCCGTCATCATCATCCAGTTCGGCGTCAGAGCGTACGTCACGTACGGGTTTCGTTCCATGTCGACGCTGCGCCATTCCGTCCACAGCGAGAACACCTGATCGTAGAGGTATCCAATGGTGAGAACGCCCAGCATGACCGTCGCGAAGATGGAAAGAAGACCAAAGTACGTTGCGGGAACGCCCAGAATGGTGTCGTTGAAGCAAAGAGCATCGCCGCACGAGGCTTCGAACCGCCAGCGAACGTACGGCCAAACGAGGAGCGTGATGGTGGTGCCCCACAGCAGCAAACCAACGACGGCTTGGGATTGTTGCATTCGCCAATATTGGCGCATCACCCACTTTCGGAACAGTGAAGGAGAACCGTCTTTCGTCATGGCAACAGCCTCCCTAAAAGCCATTCATTTAACAAAGAAACCCATGAATGGAAGGCGAACCATCGAAATTGCTTGGACGACTCAGCGACGGACGCTTAAGCCGTTGGTCAGTCAGAAGCTGGATGCTTTGAATCCGAACGTGGTTTGTTCAACCACAATCCTCCGGCGAGCTCTTCCCACTCAATGGATTGCGGATGGCATGAATTATGGTAGTTGGTGAATTCACCAAAGTACCACTTGCCATCGGCCAAAAACAAGTCAACTCTTGAGTAGTCAATGTCTTCAGCCAACCGTTCGGCAATGGATATGAGTTCACGAAGGCCTTTGCCCCCGATGATTGACACGATTTCCTCGGGTGTGTTCTCCTCGCTCCAACGAGGGTTGGTTTGATGGATGCGCTGGCCAGCGGCCGTGTAGATGGATTGTGAATGGCTGGTCATCCGCCCGGTGTCGTACTGGATGAAGCCCACCTTTCCGTGAAACACATGGACCTTCCAGTCGTTGGGCAGTCGGTTGCCATCGGTGAGCAGTTCTTCGATCATCACTCCGCGTGGTTGTATGTTTGCAGCCCCCCATTCAAGTGGTGCCGGAAAATCTTGTCGCAAGCACCAGCGCAGCGACCGCTCAATGCGCCATTTTGGCCAGGGCTTACCGTCTTGGTCTCGCCAGTTCCGTATGACACGGTAGCGATGCGCCCTGCGTGAAAACAAACGGAACCTGCGAGAGACGTTGGCGAGCGGCACGGGTCCGTTGTCCATGATGAACAGAGCATCTCCAGACCAGTGATTGGTTTTGATGACGCAGCGCTCGGGCAGGTTGTCCCAATCAATGGTCACGTCTTCTGACCAGCGGTAGAGTTCGGTTAGACTGCAGACGTTTTTTGATTCAACCAATTCTCGTGAACGGTATTTGTCCTCCATGAGAGGCAGGAGAGGATTGCGATCTTCGACGCACCGCTTCAGAAGGAGTTGGCTGTAATGACCCGCCTTGGATTCATCGATGGCGTGCCACGGGTGAACCCCTCCGGGAAGCAAGTTGGCCATTGTTTGACCGAGCAGGCTAATCCGCTTTAGCCTTGGCACCGTATTTTGAACGCTTTGCTTCAAGCTTGACGGCCAGCGTCGTACATTTCACGCAGGCTGCCATCTTGGAGCATTTCAAGGGCGATGTCGGACCCGCCTATGAGTTCGCCATGAACAAAGACTTGAGGCATGGTTGGGAAATCCGACCAAGCACACACGGAAGGTATGGCACGTGGATCACTGAGAATGTTCACGGCTGCAAAAGGCTCTTCCACTTGCTGTGAAAATTGTTGCATCACTTGAGCGGCCCGGTTTGAAAAACCACATTGGGGTTCGCTCGGGTTGCCTTTCATGAACAGCACGAGGGCGTGTTCATTGACGATTGCTTGCAGTTCTTCGGGGGTCCAGTCCATTTGATTCACTCCTGTTTGTTTTTGTTGATTCGGCGAATGTGTACGCCTTGTCCGCCCCCGTGGGGGTCGAATGCAGTGTCGCCAGCGGTTTCAGCCTGGGCGGGGGTCATGCACTTGAGGTCAAGTGCGTGAATGGGTCGAGGAATGTGTTGGCTCATCACAGCGAGGACTTGCTTTTGGCGTTGCAGGGGACGGACGCCCTCAAACGTCTCAGAGACGACTCGGACGTGGAAATGGTCGCCTGAACCGTGGAGGTCAATGACTTCAACCGTGGCTTCTGGCACGGCTTTGAGCACCTCAGCTTGAATCCATGCTGCTTGAACCATGCTTACGCCTCATGCCCTCCAAGCAGGGCACCTTCTTTGAACCTGCGCTCTCCTCAGCACCGGTCACTCCGAGGCTAATTTTTCAAGAATGGCCTCAGCGCCGGTGGCTTTCTTGACCCGTAGCCAAGGTTTGACGACTCGCGTTTCTATCTCCGCCTTAAGGCGTTCAACTCCACCGCCGCTCATGTTCAAGAGAATGCAATCGTCCTTGTCCACCTCGCCAGCGTCAACCGCTTGCAAAAGGCTCGCTGCAGCCACGGCCCCCGGCGTCATGATGTCGATGCCTTCGATGGACTGAATCATCTCACGAGACCTCACAGCGGCGGCCCGTTCAACGATGTGGGTTTGACCGTTTGAGGCTTTGAGAATGTCATGCACGGCGCCAACCTGACCGTAGGCTGGGCCTTTGTTGAGCAGGTAATCGGAGTACACCTCAACCTCTTCGGTGGGGTAATCCTCCGGAACCAGATGGTCCCGCCCCGCCTGCCAAGCGTTGTGGATAGGATGATGTTCAACGTTTTGAGACACGTGTTGGCGAGGAGCAGGGCCCTCAAACAGGCCTGCTTCAATCAGACGTTCAGCCATTTCGTGGATGCCGATGGGTCCCGGGCCGCCGCCGATGCCTTGGAAGTAATGGTCGGGGAGGCGGCCGATGGTAAAGGCGGCATCGAGCATCAAACTCCCAATGCCGTCTCGACGAGCCACGTTGTGCACGCTGCCTTCCATCTGCCAACCCGGCAGCTGAGCAGCGATGCTTTTGGCGACGGTCTTTGCGTCGTAATAATCGCCGTCCTCAACGACGACGAGCCGAACGCTTTCTGCGTTGTTCTCTGGACGAGCCCATATGCGCTCGGCGTGGTCCTTACCAACGATCACAAGAAGTGGCATTTCGTCAAGACCGCAAAAGTGCGTGAACGCCCGGGCGGTGTTGCCAGCGCTGGCGCAGATGAGGCCGGTGCAGCCGTGGTCGTGCATGCGCTGGATGGTCGGAACGGCTTCCATGTCTTTGAAACTGCCCGTCGGACAAATACCGCCTTTTTCGGGCCAGTATCCGTGGAAGGATATCCAGAGGTTGGAAAGGCCCATCGCCTCACCAAGGGCATCCGCTTTGTACGTCACCGTTCCAGCGACGTAGTCGTTGGCCTTGGACGTTGGAATCCACGAGAGGTACTTCCACACGCCCTCAGCATTGTCTTGGAGTTCAAACGGTTCGCTGTAGACCGCCCGCAAGAGAGCGTTGTCGGTGTAGTGCAGCGTGTATGAATCATCAATCAACTCACCGGTTTTGAGGCATTTGAGTTGATACTTCATTCTTCCACCATGCCGAAAAATTGGCTACAACGCTCCGTCCGGTGGTCGTCGTATAACTGTTGGTCCACAAAGCGCCAACGTTAACCCCGTTCTCTCACGACCATGGGCGACCGACTGCGTAGCAAGACCAGCCCTGCTTCCCCAAGTTTTCCAAATCGAGCACGCGTCGGCCATCGTAAATTCGGGGACTTGACATCTGTTGCGCAAGCGATGCCCAATCCAGGCCCACACAGGCCTGATGAGCGGTCACCAGCACCGCAAGGTCGTGCCCTTTGGCTTCATTGAGATTCTTCACGACTTCAACAGAAGCAGGGAAGGTTTCAGGGTCGATATGAGGGTCGTAGACGCTAACCTGAATACCGCGTTGCTGCAAGGCCTCAGCCAAAGGTTCTGCAGGCGTTTCACGTGGGTCGCCCACTTCGGCTTTGTACGACCAGCCAAGGAAGAGCACTTTGGTGGACTCGGCTGACAAACCTGCCTTCCACAAGATATCGACGAGCACCTGCGCCACGTGATTCGGCATCGAGCGGTTTACCGCTCGCGCCGCTGTGATCAAGCCGGCTGGCACACCAACATCCGCTGCTCGCTGAATCATGTAGTACGGGTCTACGGGAATGCAATGGCCACCGACGCCAACACCCGGCGTGTAGCGATGGAAGTTCCACTTGGTGGCGGCGGCTGAAAGGACGTCTTCAACGTCGACGTCCATGGCGGGGAAGATGCGAGCCAGTTCGTTGACCAGAGCGATGTTGATGTCGCGCTGAACGTTTTCAATCACCTTGGCGGCTTCAGCCACTTCGAGTTTGCCGACATAACGCACATCTTCAGTGGTCAGCTGACTGTACAATTTCACCAATGCATGGCCGACGTCTTCGTTCGAACAACCGATGACTCGAGCCACCTGCCGTACCCCATGGGCGGCATCCCCCGGGTTGAAGCGTTCGGGGCAGTAGGCGATTTCAACATCCTCGCCAATCACAAGGCCCAATTCCTCAACAAGTGGAAGCCACGTTTGGGCTGTAACGCCAGGGTAAACCGTGGATTCCAACACCACGATGGTGTTCGAACCTTTTGGAATGGCCTCAAAGACCGCTCTACCAGCCGCCTCCACATAGGAAAGATCGGGCTTCAAATCGTGGGTGATGGGTGTGGGGACGGTGACCAGTACTACATCGCAATGCGGTACAGCCTCAGCCGTGGACGTGGTGATGTGCCAGCGTTCGGTGCCTGGCGCTGGAACAATGTCGTTAACGTCAGGGTCACCGGTGGGATTCTCACCGGCCATGACCATGTCAACGGTGCGCTGCGATACATCGACGCCCCAGACCTCAAAGCCGGCGTCATGGAAGCCGATGGCGGTTGGCAAACCAACATAGCCCAAACCAATGATGGCGACATTGGCGATACTGTTTTTCGCCCCATCGAATAATTCGTTGCGCATGTGCTTTCGTTATGTTGAGAGTTCATCAATTCGTTGGTTAGAACAGCAATGAACCACCAGCACACATCCAATCCATATTTTGGTTGATTCTAGGCTAGTTTGAAACCCATTCCTGTGTGAAAAATCCTACTTTCCGCCAAACATCTCGCGGATAATGCCGGGCATCGTCAATAGCATCCTTATCCTTAGGTGAGATCATAGAGTCAAGACACAGAGTTTCTACCAAATCAGACTTCATTGAATGAGCTATTTCGTTAAAATTGACTACCCTTTCCTTGGAAACTCCGCCATGACCCGTAAAACAGGATGGGGAGAGGTTTTCAGCTGGTAATATCAAGAGGATTGAAGTCCCCGATAATCGGTTGATCAACGCTTGGAGAGAGCGCTTAAATACTTCGTTTGTCGGAGGGAGATCCCAGTATCGATCATCATAGTCATTGAATAAACCATAGACTACGAACTTAGTCGTGTCTAGCACAGTTGGATTTCCACCATTTACCTCTTGTTGCAGAGTCGTAATAGTTGGCCATTGCTCGATATATGCTGTTGAACTGCTACCCATATAATGGCCAATCACGCCTCCTTGACAATTCGCCATTATCCTTAATTCCTGTTTGTTTTCTTCGACCTTACTCATTCTACTTATTGCATCTCTACCTTCATTTGATTGAGGGTCAACCAAACTTATGAATGGGGCTTCTTTAGGCTCAACTAATAATTTAATTTCAGGGAATTTATGTTTGAGCATGTGCATGATATGACCTTCTATACCCATGTTCATTGTTCGACATGAGAATAAAAAGTGAATTAACTCCTTATTTCGGACCATAGCGAAGCCTATTAATCCATAATCGCCATAATCATCCCACGCAAATATGCCCCATGATTCATTCAGAGCATTATCAGCAAGTTCCACAGCAATGCTGCCAGATTCAACTCTATTCATTGTGAAATTTAATTGGTTCGTTCTGTTGATAAGCTCCTCAATACGACTGGAGTGGGGGAGGTTGTGGACTCCAAAAACCCTTGATATACGGATATGACAAGATGCTAAAAATTCGTCATTATCCGAAAAATCTGTAGATTTTTCAACTTTTTCTTCAAGGATCCTGTACTCATCAACCCTTGACTTATTTACATGGGTGTTGTCATCCAATATCTTTTGAAGAACCGCATCTGTATCAGCAGCGAGAGCGTCGAGTGTTGTTATGCCTGGAACATAGTGTTCAACTTCTCTTAGGTTCATGTTGTTGTCATCGATAAAGATAGTATTTTCAGCCCTCAAGTGCATCTCTTCCAAGATTTGTTTAACAATCGGTCCTTTCGGAGAAAACGAAATCTTGGGGAAGACAAATTCGTCCCATAATCCTAGTTGATTGAGACGATCCTGTGCCATGTTGAAATCATTTTTTGAACATATCGCATTTACAATCCCGTGTGTGTTCAACGAACGAATTATTTCTGCGCGAAATTCGCTAAGGTGAAGTGTGTCGCCCTCTGCTAAAGTCCCTTCCCACAGAGTGTCGTCCAAATCCCAAATTATTAATTTGACTTTCATTCTAATCCCTCAGAGAATACAATAGGACAGCAAAAAGTCCTTTCTCCCTTATCATTGGCATATTTGGTTATGTCATAAATCATCCCCCTGTTCGGGCTATTGTTCTGCATTCACTGCGAACGGCAAACATGGAAGCAGGAGTTATAGAAATTGTCAGATAATCAAAGAAACATGAAGTCGAAACCAAAATGTGAGTACTGATTTCATAAACTATTTCTATGCCCACCAAATATGTCAAG
>CAXHCG010000016.1:0-18382 GCA_964014905.1 uncultured Candidatus Poseidoniales archaeon
GCGGCCAGTGAAGCAGGGCTGCCGTGTCCAGAACCCGCTCCATGGCTTGATGAGTGGAATCCACCCCATGAAGGCACCGCTCACCCCTATCTTCTTGAAAGAGCGCCGTTAGGCAACACCATGAGTTGGAAGGCAACCATCCTGGAAGCCTTCGATGTGTTTGGTCCAGCAAGTCTCTTCATCCTCTCGTTCACCGAAGCCATCGTCCAACCCATACCTCCCGACCTGCTCTACATCCCAATGCTGTTGAACGCCATGGGGAACACCCCGTTGGTGGTGTGGCTTTGGCTTGTTGTGACGGTTGCCTCGGTGTTGGGTTCACTGGTCGGGTATTGGATCGGAGAACGCTGGGGCACCTCATTGATGAAGCGGTTTGGTCAAGAGAAGCACCTCGGGAAATTGGAACATCTCACCGCACGATACGGTCGTGTTGGCATCTTTATCGCTGCCTTTTCTCCGATTCCGTACAAGGTTCTGGGGTGGATGGCAGGCATGGGAAGCATGGCGAAGAAACCCTTCATCGTTGCGGGTTTTCTCGGACGAAGCCTGCGTTTTGGGCTTGAAGCCATCCTCATCGGACTTTACGGCGAGCAAGCCTTCGACGCCATGATGTGGTTTCTGGACCGAGAAATCCTCCTCGCTGTGCTGTGCATCCTCGGTTTTCTCATGGTTTGGTACCTGTGGCAGTGGTGGTCAAACCTCGGTGAAGAAGATGCAACGACCGGTGCTTAAAACCGCATGAACTCCATCCACGGGAACGGTTATGAACAGGGCGGAAGTGGCCCAAGTGCCGCTCGCGTGGTGTAGTCAGGTCCATCATTACGGGTTTTCATCCCGTCGACCCGGGTTCGAATCCCGGCGCGAGCACATTGCCACCAAAAGTGCACTGAACTTTGATGCTCGGGCGTCTTCATCTTGGGAGATCGAACATTTGGTTCACATCCGCACCGTCCTGCGTTTTTGTCCCCCTTTCACAACGTAAAACGTCACTCAACGAGGCGACACATGAAAATTAAGAGGGGGCGTCCGCTGGGGGAGCCATGGTCAACATAGGAGACACTGCCCCAGCCTTTACACTCAGAGCCACCGACAAGCGAGAAGTCTCGCTTTCGGAATACGAAGGAAAGAAGCTCATACTCGTCTTTTATCCCGGTGCCTTCACCGGTGTATGCGATAAAGAAGTGTGTGCTTTTCAGGACAACATGGTCGCCCTCAACGGGGCAGACGCAACCGTGTTGGGCATCAGCGTTGACTCCCCGTGGGCCAACGCCGAGTTCGCTCGGAAATACAATCTTGAGTTTGAACTTCTTTCGGACTTGGACCGAACAGCGGTGAACGCTTACGATGCTTCGTTCGTTGGCCTCGGGGGCCTAGACGGCTACGTTTCTGCCAATCGAGTGGTCATCATCATAGATGCGTCGGGTGTGGTTCAGTACCGCTGGGTCGCTGAGAACCCCGGCGTTGAACCCAACTACGACGAAGTCGTGGCCGCTGCTAAAGCTCTTTGATCCCGCCAGTGGACACGCTGTCCCCGGGCGTCAAGCCAGCGTACCGTTGTTGTAATCCTCAATGGCTTGGTGGATTTCCTGTCGCGTGTTCATCACAAACGGCCCATAACGTGCGATGGGCTCTCCGAGTTCTGGTCCACCGAGGATGAGCAACTCGGCACCGTTTTTCCCAGCGTTGATGGAGACCGAATCACCGGGCGAGAGGAGGCCAAGACCCCCGTCTGGCAGGGAACGCCCCTCCACCTTGAGTGAACCGCCAAAGACGTACAGCATGATGTTGTGGTCCATCTCGCACGGGTGTGTGTACGACGCTCCAGGTTTCAGCTTGAGGTGAATGAAGGTGATGGGAATCACGGTGTCGATGATGGCAGAGACCCCAAGTGCACGTCCTGCGATGACCTTTGCCCACGCGGTTCCGTCGTCGCTGGAAACCTCGGGAATTTCGGAGGAAGGAATGTCTTGGTAGCGTGGCTGCATCATTTTATCCTTCGCAGGGAGGTTCACCCAGATCTGGAAGCCGTGCATCAACCCCCCGTTCTTCATCATGTCATCTTGAGGGAGTTCCGAATGTATGACGCCACGTCCGGCCGTCATCCACTGAACATCACCGGGATTGAGGTCGCCGCTGTTTCCAGCGGAATCGGCGTGCATCATGCCTCCTGAAAGCAGGTAGGTCACCGTTTCAAACCCACGATGTGGATGGCTTGGGGCGCCAACGGCTTCACCGGGCGCATAGTCAACGGGGCCCATTTCGTCCAAGAGGAGAAATGGACTCATCAACCGACCCATGGCAGCGGGCCGTCGGACTTTGAAGCCGCCTCCTTCAAGAACGGTTCGGGTGGGTACAATGGCAGATATTTGGCGGTTCATCTCTTCATCTCCTCGTCATGGACTTCAGCATGGCTTCAATGGTCTCAGGGTTGGGTGGTTTCTTTTTGTTCACGACCAGAGAACGGCCAACGACCACGCAACCGAGGAAGGAGAATTGCATCCTCATGGCCATGATAACGTGTTGACCGCCGCCGCCAGAGTGGGTCCCCAGCGCAACGGTCCGGTCTCGAAACAAGCGACGGAAATCGTTTCCATCACGGCTAAGCCACGCAATGGCGTTGTTGAGCACGGGGGGGTACGAGCCGTTGTATTCGGGAGCAAACACAAACCACGCATCGCCTCGATCAAGCACCGCCGTCAATTCGGCTAAGCCCGGCAGAACCTCCGTGGCCTTCTCCAGCTTCACGGTGTAAACTGGGAAATCGCATGCATTGAGCGACACGTGCTCCACGGTATGGCCCTGCTTGACGGCGAAGCCCTCAACTTCACGAGCCAAGGCAGCGTTGCTCCCGTCGGACGCGTGGATGAAAACGAGGTTCGCCATGGGTCGCCTATGGACGCCACGGCTTTATGATTAGCAGTATCAGGCCATCGACTCAAACAGGCCCGTTTTGTCGCCGTTCAGCGGCACGGTATGCTTCCATAAAACGGGCCATCCAATCTTCCCTGGGTCGTTCAGTTTGCCCAGAAATGACATCATGATGGGCCTCTAAGTAGTGAGGCATCATCTTCACGAGCATGGCTTGCCAAGTATCCGCCTCAATCTGAATGGCTCCGCAATCAATGCTAGCCATAGTGGGCATACAATCCTACGCCCACGGACGATAATTGAAGTTATCCGACCTCATTGCCTTCTTCAGAACCCACGGAAGGACAAGGCATTATAGGGCCCGGAGAGCGACAGAAAAGCATGTCCGAAGCGATGATTCTCGACCAAGCCGAGGAGTGTGAAACGGATTTTCTCATCTACACGGGTCATTTTTGCGGATACTGTCGGGCCCTGAAAAACCTCCTGAATCGCAAAAACCTGAGTTTTACCGAGTACAATTTCGATGAACACGAGGGCATGCGCCAAATCGTTGTCCAAGCGACAGGCCACCGGACGGTCCCCGTCGTGTTTGACCTGCGAGGTGAACAACCCATGTTCATCGGTGGATTTGACGAAACCAACCGATACCTCAAGAAAAGGTCGTGAGCCACTCCTTTAACGCCTGATGATGTTCAATCGGAATCATGTGTCCTTTTGGATGCTCGATCAGTTCAACGGCCCAGCCAGCGGACTCAAACAAATGAGCAATCGCCCATCCGTCTTCAATTGGTACACGCAGGTCCTTCTCTCCGTGCATCCAAAACATCCGCTTGTTCTCCAACTCGCTCAATCGCCAGCGAAGTTCCATTGGCCGCACCAAACGGGTCGCCATGCAAACAACACCCTGAATACGGTCTGCAATGGGGAGTTGAAGCAATTCTTGGGCCAGGGCACCACCTTGCGAAAATCCACCCACCACCAGCGGACCGAGTGGAGCTTCTTCTGCAATCAATTTCTCAAGTTGTGAAAGGCTTGAATCAACGTCCATCAATTCCTTTCGTGAAAGCGACATGCGACGGGTCACGTCTGCTTCAAAATCCTCGTATCGCCACCAGGTGTAGCCTCTGTTCGGGTGAGGAAAACGGGCCTCAGGCACCAACAACGTCCAGCCATCGGGCAAAATTTTCTCGGCAAAGGGTCGCATCATGGATGCGTCGCCCGTCATGCCGTGCATCATGATGAGGGTGGGCAACTCAACGCCTCACAGTGTCCATGAGCGAACCAGAGCGCCTGCAACCTTGAGGTGCACGAAGGAATCTTGACCTCGAAGGGTGACCGTGATGGAATGGTCTCCCGAATTTGATGGAATGGTGCCAAATGAACCCTTTTCAGTCGCCCCAGCACCCCAAGCCCGCGTGAGAGGTGAGGCACCTTGGTGGTCCTTGATGCTCAGTGAACCTGAACCCCCTTGCTGACTGATTTCCACGTCAAGGTACCAAACCAATGTATCCCAAGCTTCGTTCGAAGAGTAGCCTTCATCGAGGAAGGTGTCGTAAATTTCCTGGTCGTTTTCCACGTACAAATTGTCGTGAATATCACCAGCACGATAGAAGAACACGTCGCCGGTGTAGCCCGTTTTCTTTTGGTTAAGGTCCATCTCCAAGCGGTCAATCCCCTCGTTGTCCGTCCAAAGGAGACTCTGGATGAAACCTTGGCGGCCACTGAAGACATAACTGAGCTCATGGTCTTCGGTTGACGTTGCTGAAACGGTGACCTCTCCGTTGTAGATGTTGTCGGTGGTGGCCGTCCAGTCTTGGCCAAGAAGCCTAAATTCCCATGAATTACCAACGGCCCATGGGAAGTTGAACACCGGTTGTGGCTCGCCGTTTTCGTAAACCGACAAACCATCCATGGTGACCCTACCCAAGAAAGGATTGTGATTGATGACCGCATGCCGTTGAGCTTCTCCCTCCGAGGAGATCCCAAGCATGAACAGTCCATCGTCCGTTCGAACATCGGCAACGACGAGGCGAGCACTGTCTTCCCCGAACTCAGGCGTGATGAAGGTATACAACCACTGGTCGCCGATCTGCCAATCTGGCAAGGCCAATTCATCTTCAGTCGTGTTCCCGATATCCGATGAGGAAAGGTCTCCTCCAGTGATGCAGCCAGCAAGGCTGACAGTCATCATCAACAGGGACAACACGTAAGCACGCATGGTTGGTCCTGTTGGACCTCTTTTGAAAGCCTAACGCTCTTTGGTGAAGGCGATGCTGTTCACAGCAAACCGTTCTGAGACATCACGTCAGCACCCGCAAGAACCACGGCTACGATGGACATGAGTTTGATCAGGATGTTGAGTGAAGGCCCCGAGGTGTCCTTGAACGGGTCGCCAATCGTGTCGCCGATAACAGCGGCATCGTGGGCTAGATCACCTTTCTTAGCGCCGGGAATATGGTCTTGTTCAATGGCTTTCTTGGCGTTGTCCCATGCACCACCAGCGTTGGCCATGAAGAGGGCCATGAGCACACCGGTCACGAGGGACCCTGCGAGCAATCCGCCGAGGGCATCGTAGCCGAGGGTGTAGCCCACGAGAACCGGAGCCACGACGGCGACCACGCCAGGGCCAACCATTTCACGAAGAGCCGCCTTTGTGGAGATGTCAACGCAGGTTTGGGAATCCGGCTTGACGCCTTCCTTGCCTTCGAGAAGGCCGGGGATCTCCTTGAACTGACGGCGAATTTCGATGACCATGTCGCCTGCCGCCTTGCCGACCGAAGTCATGGTCATGGCTGCCACGACGAAAGGTAGCCCGCCACCAATGAGCAAACCGATGACCACCATGGGGTTGGTCAGGGTGAGGTCAAGCGTATGGCCGTAGGCACCAATGGCGGAGGTGTAAGCAGCGAAGAGCGCAAGGGCGGTCAGAGCAGCCGAGCCGATAGCGAACCCTTTGCCCACAGCAGCCGTCGTGTTTCCAATGGAATCCAGTTCGTCGGTGATGGCACGGACGTCATCTCCAAGAGCACACATCTCGGCGATACCGCCGGCGTTGTCCGCCACAGGACCGTAGGCGTCAACCGTCATGGTCACGCCAACCGTAGCAAGCATGCCCATGGCGGCCATGGCGATGCAGTAGAGCCCATAGGTGTCGCCACCCAACTGGTTTGCACCGAGAATACCAGCAGCGATGAGCACCACGGGGACAAACGTCGACATCATGCCCACGGACAGGCCTGCGATGGCGTTGGTGGCTGGACCGGTCTTGGACATCTCTCCAATGTGCGGGATGGCCTTGGTTTTGATACCGAAAACTGGCTCAATACCGGTGTAGTATTCAGTGACCAATCCAATGAAGATACCGACGATGCTGCCTAGCACCACGGAATGCATGATGCCCATTTCAACATCGATGAGGCCTTGGCTGATGGCTGCATAGCCCCCAATCCAGAAAAGGCCTGCGCCGATGAACGTGGTGTTTCGCAATGCAACCGCTGGGTCTTTGCCGTTCTTGAGGAACGCCATTGAGAACACGCCGGCAATGGAGGCGATGTAGCCAATGAAGCCGAGAAGGATTGGCATCATGATGTAATCCGTGCTGAAATCATCAGAACTGGCGATGATCATCGCAGCGATGATTGAGCCGACAAAGGACTCGAAAATGTCTGCCCCCATACCGGCCACGTCACCGACGTTGTCGCCAACGTTGTCAGCAATAACACCGGGGTTTCTTGGGTCGTCTTCCGGAATACCAGCTTCCACCTTACCGACGAGGTCGGCGCCGACGTCGGCAGCCTTGGTGTAAATTCCGCCACCCACACGGGCAAAGAGGGCAATGGACGAGGCACCCATTCCAAAGCCAGCGGCAGCGGAAAGGTCAGCGCCTCCTTCGGCGTCGAGCCAAAGAGCGACCAGAGAGATGCCAAGCAGGCCTAGGCCTCCAACGGAAAGGCCCATGACGGCACCGCCGTTGTAGGACACGGCAAGTGCACCTGCACGGCCGTCAGATTTGGCTGCCATGGCCGTCCGCCCGTTGGCAGAGGTGGCTGCCCGCATGCCGGAGAAACCAGCAAGGACTGAGGCGATCGCACCGGCGAAGAAAGCGATGGACGTGTCCGCATCGTTGATCACAGCGAGGACGGCCCCGACGGCGGCACAAAACACAGCGAGGACGCGGTACTCTGCGAAAAGGAACGCCATGGCTCCTTTTTGAATTTCATCCGTGATCTCTGCAACGGTTTCGTTGTCAATTTTTACTTTGTTCACTTGTTGGTAGAGCAGGAACGCAATGACCAGTCCAATGGCCCCTGCGGCTGCCGAAATCAATGCAATGTTTTCCATCATCAATAAACACCTGTTGCCTCGGCCACTTGAGAACCCTTCATAAGCCGTTCCCACTAAAAATAACCCCTTCATTGGGTTTTGAGAGGACTCCATCTCCACCAAGTGCCAACCGAAAGAATGCGGGCAATCGTTCAAAGAGGAGGAACGACTGGACTTACCATGAGCATCACGGCAGAGGAAATCCTCGCTGAGATTGGACCCGTTCAAGAGGTGCTTGATGCCCACGATGGCGTTGTGACGGTGATTGATACCGCCGGTGGTAACATCATGCTTTCACTCGACGGAGGGTGCAACGGTTGCTCATCAACACCCATGACCGCGATGCAAATTTATTACTCACTGAAAAAACTTGACCACGTCAGCGACGTGATTTTTGTGAACGGTGAACTGCCCGAATACATGCGCACGTTCATCGACCAAAAGATGGCCAAAGAAGCAGCAGACGGCAACAACACCGACGAGGGCGGACCTCAAGGTGAAATTATCTGATCACTCTTCTTCATCGAGCTGGCCGTCGTACCATCCTTCCAAATGGCTGATTCTCGCCTCGTCAAGCCCGAGTGTCCGCGCCTGCAGGACCAGAAACTTTCGCTCCTCGGCCGTGATGATGTTATCCTCCATGGCGATTTCATACGCTTCAAGATAGCTCTTTTCCGCAGCCGTAAACGCCTCTGGCATGAGGACCGATGAAAAATTCTGAATGGCTCCGAAAATGGGTTTCCGAAGAACAACCAGCGGCACACCCACGATGAAGCCCGCCATGAGGCCGCCGCCTGGGATGATGCTTTCAACCAACTCTGAGGTGATGACCAGGGCAATGCCGCCGACGGTCGCAAAAATAGCCGTGCTAAAGGTTCGGCGCAGTTGTTCATCGATACCCAGAATATCGTTCTTGAGAATGGCATAGGTGAACATGAAACCTTCCAGCATCCCGGTCAGAAGTATGCTAAACAGGAATCCATAGAACAACAGCAGATACATGAACACCACGCCTTCTCCTTCCGTGTCGATGATGGTGGTCACATCTGCGAGGTTGAAATCACCAAATCGAATGACCATGAAGACAATGCAGAACACCATTGTTCCCTTGATGATGGCTTTACCGGCAAACCCAAGGAACAACGAACGTGCTTCTATGGCTTCGTTTTCTCGACCGGGCTCTTCGCTAAACCGCTTCCACCCTGCTCGCATGAACAGCATGGCGATGATCGCCGAAAAGACCGGCGAAATCAGAAGCAATTTGCCGATGGTTGATGAGCCGGGAATAAAGAAGGAGTACGGAACATAACTCGTTTCGTCATCTTCACCACACGAACTCGATATCGGATCGGAATCTGAGTACGAAATGACCCGAGCAGGACCGCCTTCTGAGCCTTCCTCGCATTCAACGTAGTAAGCATTACCAACGGTACCGGCAACGCCGTTGGCTGAAACAAGCGCTGCGATAATGATCCCGGCCAGGAGTGGAAGAAACCACCACAAGTTGTTTCGAATGCGCGGCTGAGCCATGAATTCCAGTTTTTTGGGGGGATAAAATGAGACGGTTGAGATGTACATCATAATGCACATGATCGAACAAAAATACCATCCCACCCTGTAGTACGACATCCACTCGAGGAAGCCCTCTGAACCATCGAACGGATAGGCATTGTACCAGTTGGCCATCACCCTGTAGGCTTCTGCAAGGAGAAGAACACACATGAATCTGTTTTCGGGATTTTTAGGCCTCGCCTTAATGATAAGAATGGCAAGACTGAGGAGAAAAATGAAGGTGATAATGGATAAGATTCCATAGATGTAGTTCACACCCAAAACATTGCCCGTGGAGAGGTCAATGGTCCGGAACGTACGCAGGTAGTACGGAACAATCGGGCCGACATCTCCCATAAAGAGCGCTCATATCCACCGTGAATAGAGGTTCCGCCTGCATTGCATTCCGCCTCCACCAAAATAAGGAGGCCAAGAAAATGGAAGGCCTCACTCCTCTTCGGATTGACGCTTGATGCTGTGAGGGTTCGCCCCGAACGAGACGTTCTCGCCTTTGATGTTCATGCGCGCTGAGATGGCGAGGATAATGCAAAACAGAGCGAGCGGTCGGGGGAGGTAATCTGAGCCCCACAACTCACCACCCAAACTCGGCAACCACCACAGCACGGCGGCTGCGGACAGGAGCAGAAAGAAAATGATGTTCTGGACGATGTTTTCTGCCTTTGGTGAGCGGGAAAACGTTGCAATGAACGTAAAGAGAACCGCCGATGAGGCGCAGAGAATCTCCGCCACGACCTCAACCAGGGCAGCATCCACCATGCCCACCCGTAGCGTACTGCGTTCTTGAACATGGGGGCGAGAGCGAACCTTTGTTTAGGGTGGTCACCCTCTTCTTCCCATGGCCGGTGGTTCATTCGTGCTTCCCAAACCGCGCCGTACCGGACCGCCGTTTTTTTCACGAAATCAAGTGGCCAATGCTTTGCACCAAGTAGCGGTCTTGCTGGAATTGAAAGGCGCCAACGTGTTCAGAGTACGGTCGTACCAAAACGCCAGCAGGATGCTCGGGAGTTTGACCGAAGACTTGGGTGAACTCGTTGCCAGTGGAGACATCTTCAACATGAAGGGCATTGGAAAGGGGTTAGGAAGTGCTCTTACGCAGGCGATTTCAGAAGGTCGATGGCCAGATGATTGGATTGACCTTCACACCAACACTCCCCCGGGATTGATCGAGATGCTCGGCATCCCCGGACTCGGACCAAAGCGGATTAAACTGATGGCTGACGAACTTGGTGTGGATTCGGTTGCTCGCCTCAAAGAAGCCGCTCTCAACAATGAAATCGCTCCAATGAAAGGGTTTGGTGCGAAATCTCAGCAGCGTATGCTGGATGGGATAGAACTGCTCTCGAGGTTCAGAGCTCGACGACGCCTCGACATAGGATTGCGTTACGGCGAGGCCTTTCAACAAAGAATCGCAGCCCTTGACGGGGTTCACCGCGCCACCTTAGCCGGAAGTGCTCGTCGAAGGAAGGACACCATCGGGGATCTTGACGTGGTGGTGGCCGTGGACAAGGACGACCATGAAACGGTGGCCAACGCCATTCTCAACCTCCCGGGCATCGCCGACGTGAAGGGAGCAGGCGACTCCAAAATCAGCCTCATCCTTGACACGTCCATCTTCGATGACTCATTCACCGTTGGCCACATCGACTCAAATGTACTGGACGCCATTGGCGGAGATGATTACGAACAATTGGAAGCGAGCGGCACCATTGACGCTCAGGTTCGACTCGTTCCCAAACACGTTGAACCCTTCACCCTGGCCTATTTTACGGGAAGCAAAGAACACAACATCGCCATGCGTCAGCGGGCTATTGACCGAGGCCTACGCCTGAATGAGTTCGGGTTGATTCCCGAACACAAAGCGGGTGAACTCAAGGGGATGGACGCAGCAGCATACTCCCTACCCGCCGCCGACGAAGCGGCCATTTACGCCCACCTCGATTTGGCCTATGTCCCTCCTGAGCTTCGGGAAGACATGGGTGAGGTGGAAGCGGCGCAGAACGGCGCCCTTCCCGACCTCATCAAGACCAACCACATTCGGGGCGCACTTCACAACCACACGACGCTTTCAGATGGCGAAGCCAGCCTGGAATTGATGGCGGACACCGCTCGAAAAATGGGATGGAACTGGCTGGGCATTGCCGACCATTCCCCCTCCCTCAAAATCGCCAATGGGGCAAGCGCAGAAGACCTCCTGAAGCAAGGGCAAACCATCAAGCAATACAACGCTGAATGGGCCAACGACGGTGTTGATTTCCGGCTCTTTCACGGGGTTGAGTCCGACATTTTAGCGGGAGGAAAACTCGATCATCCCGACGATGTGCTGTCCCAATTGGATTACGTCGTCGCAAGCGTTCACGCCATGACCAAATGGAGAGGACGGGATGAAGTGGAGAACACCGAAGAGTTGCTTCGCGCCATCGACCATCCAGCGACCAACGTATTGGGTCACCCAACCGGCCGCATCTTGCAAGGACGGGAGGGTTACGAGGTTGACCTCTTTGCGGTTCTTGAGCACATGGCGGAACACAACGATGAAGGTCGGCTGAAGGCCATTGAACTCAACGCTAGCCCCTACCGGCTTGACCTTGACTGGCGCTTGTGCAAGCACGCCAAAGGATTGGGTGTCCCTGTCGCCATCAATCCCGACGCACATTCAATCCGTGGGCTTGGTGACGTTGCCTATGGCGTGATGACGGCGCGCAAGGGTTGGATCGAACCCCACGATACGCTCAATGCCCTCTCAGGGGTTGAACTTCACGAGCGAATGCACCGTTAAGTGGAAAGCACACCTTCTTGACTCACCTCTCGGTGGTCATCCCATGCGCACGCTACGAACCGTCATCATGGGCAGCATGATGATTCTTCCTGGCCTTGTCCTCGGCCTGATCGTTTGGTACATCTTGGGCAAGCCTATGGACAACGGGAGTCCCGGCGTCATTCTCGCCTGCAACGCCATCCCTCTGGCCTCTGTTCTTGCGGGCATCTACTTCGGATGGCAAACCGGTGAAGAATACAGCGCTACCTACGAAGGATGAGTGGTGTTGTGAAGCGGCAAGACAAGGCCGATATCATCGCCGAAAAACTGCAAACACTGTACCCCGTCATCCCCATCCCACTTGACCACAGCAACCCGTTCGAGTTGCTGGTCGCCGTCCTTATGAGCGCTCAAACCACCGATTTGAAAGTGAACGAAGTGACCCCCGCACTCTTTGCAAAGGCCAGTTCGGCCACGGCCATGGCAACCCTGTCTGTGGACACCATTCTTGCCGATATCCGTCAGGTGGGGTTGGCTCCCACCAAGGCGAAAAACATCAAGCGCCTTTCTGAGCTGCTCGTGGAGCGGCACGGCGGTGAAGTTCCCGCCTCGTTTGAAGCCCTGGAGGACCTTCCCGGCGTGGGCCACAAGACTGCCTCGGTCGTTATGGCCCAAGCCTTTGATGTTCCAGCCTTCCCGGTCGACACACACATCCATCGATTGGCCGCTCGATGGGGGTTGTCCAACGGGACAACGGTGGAAAAAACCGAGAAAGACCTCAAGGCTGTTTTTCCCAAGGAGCAGTGGAACGACCTTCATTTGCAAATCATTTTCTTTGGCCGAGAATATTGCCCAGCACGCTACCACGACCTGACATCGTGCCCAATTTGCTCGTGGGCGGCGACCAAGAAACGCATTCGAGAAGAATTGAAGCGTTGACCTCAGAACAGAGAGAAACCTCGTCCTACAACGCTGGTGACCATCACCACACCGGCAAGCATCATGGTGATGCGAACGGCGACGTGTTGATTGGCATCTTCTTGCGATTCTCGGAAGAAGGCATAGCCGAGCATAACAATGGCGCCTGTTTGAAGGATGGTTGAAAAGGCACCGAAGAGGGCTACTTGGCCTTCATAACTGTCCAAATCATCGAGGTATTGGTCCGCTTCTTTTTCATCCGTGACGTCGTAATCGGTAACGTCTGGTGCGGAAGATGACAGCGGGAACTGTGCGAAAACGGCTGAAAAAACAAGAAGAATCATGCCGATCATCAACCATTTCTGGAAGGAATACATGCTGCCCTTTGGCATGGAACCTGCTGGCGGCTGATAGGGAGAGGCGGCGGCTTGAGGAGGAGGAAGTGGGGCTTGCATGAACAACACTTAGAGGAGTGGGAGTATGAATCTTCCCGCCCATCAGACGCTAAAGATGCTGCTTGCCTGTTCCAGGACAATGGCAGTGAACAGCGAGGCCAAACCCGCAACCCAAGTGAGTTGAATCATCTGGCCGAGAGCGCTCGTCCGGGTACCACCGCGAAGGCGTGTAGCGATGGATGACACGGCCACCACTTGCATCAGAATCAAGAGGGAAATGATGATCTTGAACATTCGAATGTTATCGTCGACCGACGAAGCATCTTCCATGACCGGTAAGGCAACGCCCCCGGCAAATTCAGACAGAGCGCCAACTTCGGTGTCAACCAAACCCGAGGCGACGCCTGCAATGGCTTCACCGAGTTGGAGGACGATGGCGGTGGTCACGTTGAGGGAAGCGACGCTGGAGATCAACAGACCAAGTGCAACACCCCACATGGTGTTGGCCGAAAGCGAACGGCGGTTTCGAAGCGAAAGCAAATTCCCAACGCTGCGGGACACCATCTCTGCGGTACCTGCTGGTTGACCGGAAGATTGGGACCCCTCGATGTAAATGCGAGTGTAGCGGGAAATAACCGCTGAGTTGGTGTCGGCGGTGAAGTAATCCCAAGCTCTGTCCGAGTCAATTCGGGTAGATAGCCGCTTTTCGAGGCGGTCGATTGAATTGTCGAGCATACCAAAATCAATGCCCCGCAAAGCCTTGATGGTCGCTGAGGGTTCGGCCGAACGCGCCTGGGCTGTTCCACCAAGGGCACGAATGAAGTCAGGGTAGGTCTCATCACGGCGTTGAATTTGATTTTCCTCACGCCGTACCATGAAAGCAGGAATCATCAACGGTGAGAAAGGAAGGACGATGAACAACAAACCGAACTTATCCCACTGGGTGGTGATGATGTCCCACGTCCAGATCAGGGTGAAGGTTGAGAGAACCACCAATCCAATTGAAATTCCTCCCGAGAGCAGCAAGGACCGGCGGAAATTGATGCGGAAAGGCGTGTCCATCTCGTCGCGAGCAAAGGTCGCATCTTTCGGGATGGTAGCACGGAAAGCGAAGACTGCACCGATTTGAATGAACATGAAGACAAGGGAAGCCAGCAGCAAATACCGCAGACGACTCGCCACTTCGATGGGTGTATCATCTGCGCTACCGACCTCAAACAGCACCAAGTGAATGCCAGCGATGACCAACCCAAACAAACCTGCGGTCGTCAATGAGACATAAATTTCCTTGAGCGTATCAACCGATTCGAGCCTCGTGTCGTAGAGGGTGTTGTATTGTTCGGCAACCGTTTCCTGCTCCGAGCGCATGAATTGATCGATGGGCTGACCCGCTTCAATAGAAAACGCCATTCGGTCAAGGAAATCTGACCAGAGCGGACTCGGGCTTTGGTGAGCAACGATTCGGGCCGCCTCGGGCAGGGATGTGTGCCATTTGTCGACCAGGGTCTCAATGCGCTTCACTTCTGAGGCCAACTCGCCGTAGTCTCGCATTTGCTTGAGAATGTCAAAAATTGACTGAGCACCCACTTCGCCGATGGAGAGAATCCCCATCCGCGTGATGAACATGTGCATCTCTTCTTCAATCAGCGTTGCAGAGCGTTGCACCTCAAGAATCGGGAAGACCGCGGCGGCAGCCGCCGACATCAACGTGAGCATGATGACGAAGAGAACACCGGTAAAACCCGCAAAGAGTGCGCCATCTGCCAAACCACCCGTCAGGTAAACCAAGACGATGGAGATGAGAAAGGTCGCCACCACGATGGGTGCGACATACAGCGAAAGAAACCGAGGAACCGGCATTTCAAGACGCCGAAGGGCAATTTGCCAAATTGGCATGCGCTCCATGTCTCATCATCCTCAGTTGTGATTGATACCGACCCACGTGTCGACGGCTCGGCTAAAGTGTTCCCAGCCATTTGAATAGTAGAGGCCAAGGAGGTCGAAAACATCGTCATAATGCGTCAAATCTCGGTCGGCCATGCGCTGAATGGCGTCAGCACGACGAAGCATTTCATCGTAGATATCACGCTTATTGGAGAAGCCGGCCATGGCAGCAATCTTGTTTTCCAACAGGTGAGATTGGAACATACCACGGAAGTAGTGTTTGTCTTTGACAGGATCCCACTCAAACATGCCACGGGTCAACACACCGTCGCTGTGCTTATTGTAGCCAATGACCTCATCAATTCCAGTGATACGTCGGGCGATGCCTCCACCTGGCGCCTCCACCACTTCTTGGAAGATAGCGAAGTTGAGGTTGTCAAAGAAACGAATGGGCACGTTAATCGGGTCACCCGTAAAACGTTGAATCATCTTGACGATGGACGATGCGTGGAACGTAGCGATGACGGGGTGGCCCGTCTGCATCGCTTGGAACGCCGTTGCACCCTCAACACCACGAATCTCACCGATGATGATGTAGCGTGGACGGCTTCGCAGAGCGGCCTTCAACAGGTCGAACATTTCGACCCTGGAATCTTCGTTCTTGGCATCACGTGTGACCAAGCGCTGCCAAATCTTGTGACGAACTTTGACCTCAGGTGTGTCTTCTGCCGAGTAGATCTTGACGTTGTGGTCAATGAACGGGAGAATCGCATTCAGCGTTGTGGTTTTTCCAGAGGCGGTTTCCCCGGACACGAGGACAGACATGCCGTATTCAAGACAAATCCAAATGTAAGCAGCTTGTTGTGCCGACATTGTACCCCATTTGATGAGTTGGACAACAGAGATGGTTTCCTCTGCGAATTTACGGATGGTGAACGACGGCCCGAGCATGGAGACGTCGTCTGAGAAAATGATGTTGATACGGGAGCCATCAAGGAGCACACCGTCAATGATTGGTTTGTTGTCGGAGACTGGCCGACCGATACGTTCCGACATCGCTCGCAAATAGCGAGACAGCAATTCTCGCTCTCGGAATCGGATGTTGGAAGTGACCATTCCAAACACTTTGTGGTCCATGTGAATATGCTTCAATCCAACCGAGTGAATGTCTTCAAGCATCTCATCGGACAACAACGGTTCAAGAGGACCGTTGCGAATCAAGTCGCGAATCACCACATAGCTCAAACGTTCACGCTGGGTAGTACTGACGGTCAATCGTTTATCATCCATGCCCACCATCTCCCAGAGACGACCTTGGCGACGCACGAGGTTGTTGGCCTCACTGTCAAGAATAGTGTAGCGTTCAATCATTTGTTGGAGAATGTTTTCGAATTCATTGTCCGTGGTAAATGAGGGGGCCGTTGGTGCTTCTTGGAGCAAGGTTTCAACAAGTTCACGACGAATGTTTTCTTCTTCTTCGGTCAATTGGGGTTCAAGACCGAACCACATGACTGTTCCTCCACCGTCATCGTCTGCCGGGGGTTCGTAGATGTGAACGAAAATCGGTTCTCGAGTGACGTAGATGAGGTTCAATGGACGCTGTTTTTTGGCATCTCTGTCAAGTGGTCCGTAGTAGATTGGGCGAGAGCCATAACGCATCTCAAAATCCCGCACCCATTCCGCAACGTGCGGATAGGCCGCCATGACGCCATTGAGGTCGCCTTTCGCAAAACGAGGTTCGTCGGCCATCCTTCTCCTCTCCTCAGCTCACCGCTGTAATGTCGACAATGAAGCCCATACCAGGTTCAACACGCCAGCCAACGGACGTTTGAATCGGGCCGGCAGCGCGAAGAAAGCGAGTAATAACGATGCTTCGTTTCAATTCCCCGCCGATGAGAGCGTTGTCCAAATCAAGGACAACTTCCGCCGATGCACGAAGGGTGTGGAGCAGTTGGCTGTCCATTTCTTCTGGGTCAGCACACAGCATGAATGAGCGGCCGTCAGAGGCGATCTTGCGAAGTTGTTGGATCAAGGCAAAGTGGTCCGCTCGGCTCACGTCTTCAGGCATGAGTGAACTGGCAGAATCCAGTACAATCACGTCAGCGGCGGGAATGGCAGGACTGCTGAGCACCTCGCTCAACGTGACATCTTGGCGAGCATCAGCAACGGTACCATAACGGCTCAAAACCATCACTTGACCTTCGCGAATGGCGTCGGTCATCCCATATCCAATGCTTTCCATTTGCTCAATCCAGCCACGTGTGGTCAATTCGGTGGTGATGACAAGCACCTTCACACCGTTGTGAACCATGCCGTGAATCAAGCGCTGAGCGATGAGGGATTTGCCTGCACCCACCTTGCCTTGCAGAAGGTAAAGCGAGCGATTCGGCAGTCGTAGCCCCATCGAGTCGGCCAGTGAATCGGTTTCAACCTCAAACGGGAAACCGTCCTCCACTGGCTTATGGGCCGTCATGAACGGATTTTCATCAGGCGAAAGCATTCAATCTCACCTCCCCGTCGGCTACCGCTGAGTGCGTGTAGCCGTTGACGACTTCGGAAACACCAATGAAGTACACCGAAACATCGTCGCCGTCTGAAAAAGACCAACTGGTATCGGTTAAGACGATGGCTAAGAGATAGCCAGGGTTCCAATCGGTTCCACTGGGTTGAACGGTAGCAGAGGTTGACGTTGGTGCTTCACCGTCGATGAGCACCTCGTAATTTGCAGTATCAAGGTCAAATTTACCCGTGTTCACAAAGTACAGCGTGATGGTACTGGCGGTCGTGTTGTGAGCCACCATCGCAGGGTCACCTGCAAGAGCAACGCTCACATCGTCTTTGTCGGAAGATGCACGTTCATTCACTTGGACCACACGCAGAGCGTCGCCCCATTCCGAAATGAGAACGGCGCTCGCACCGCCTGAAATCAGCAATGCCGTGACGAGCATGATCATCGAAGAAGCACCTCCATCCGCCATACCATCACCACAATCCGTGCGCAACCGTTGTTGAGCCTACCGTAAGGGCCAGTCGTTCGCCTGTGTCCAAGCCGGTGTCAAACCAGTTGAGCGACAAAGTCTCTCCTGAGAACCAAAGTTCCGAGCTTATCGATGAATTGTAAGCCGTTGAGAAAGGCGTCGGGTCTTTCCCATCGGTAAACAGCCACATGTCATCGTGCTGGATGGTCGTGGAGCCTGTGTTGGTCATGTTGGCGTACACCACGGTTCCTCGCACAGGCGTCAAACTCGCAGCGGACGACGGCGTTCCGCCACCGTTGACGACAAGGGTTGGGAGCGATGAGTAATTTCCGTGGCTGGTGATGACCACGGAAGTTATGGCTCCCGAACCGTTGATCGTGTAGGTGGCTGAAAATCCGCCGTTTCCGCTGGAGGCTTCAATCGTTCCTCCGCTGCTGTATCCCAATCCGCCGCTGTTGATGGTGACATCGACCATGGCGCCAGTGAAAATCACCGCGTCGTCGATGGTGAAGGTTGGTATGGGCTCGTCTGCTTCCTCGATTCGGTCTACACCGGAATCGATTTGCAAAGAAATGGCCTGATAGGCCATTGAAAAGACCACCAGCATCGAAATGCCGATGATCAATCCTCCTACACCAACCGAAGCACCCATGTCACTCTTCTCCTCGTAGCATGTGGAGTTGTCGCCA
>CAXHCG010000017.1:0-18329 GCA_964014905.1 uncultured Candidatus Poseidoniales archaeon
GTCCTTCACAGACTTTGGGACACTGATGTTGGAGCCTTTTCGATCCTTGTCCCTCGTGGTTTTGAGGGTGGTTGCGGCTGCTTTGGTCTTTTCAACGACTTTTTCAGCCACCTTTTGTGCTTTCCCAACGGCTTTCGTGGACGATTTCTTTGTGGCGTCCGCTGCTTTCTTTGAGCCTGATTTGGCCTTTGAAACCGCTTTTTTAGCGGCACCAGTTGCCTTACCAGAGACCTTCTTCGCGGTCGTTTTTGCACCGTTGGCCGCCTTTGCAGCTGCTGACACGTTCTTTGCAACCGAAACAGAGAGTCCTGCCTTTTGCAGTTCGCCAAGGCTTGCCTTGGCCAATTTTGCAACGGTTCCAAGTTTCACCGCTGTCAATTTCTTTGCTGTTGCTGCGCCGACACCGGGCAACGATGTGATGCCGGAGCCACCTGCTTTCCCTGCCATTGTTTCACCTGTTAACCCATAAAACAGGCCCACTTTGAACCTTCCTGCGCTCACGAAAGCGAAGGTTGAGCGGTTGCTTCTTGTGCATGCATCGGCTCGAAGGACATGGAGGGCCTCTTGCAGAATCCGACGAAACGGTTGGCGTGGACAAGGGTTCGAACGTTCGAGGTTTGCCGATGGAAGAAGTGCTCAACGCCAACGTTTCCATTTTGGTCGCACAGGTGCGCCAGGCCGATGCGTCCCACAAAATCGATACAACGCATCAGTTGCTTCGAGGGAAACACTTCAACGGTCCAAGCGGAACGGTCTACCTCGGCGATGTCACCAAAGCCCTCCTCTCACAACTCTCCAACGCCGAAACTCCGGTGTTTCTCGATCCTCCCGGCTTCAATGAGCAGCGATGGAAATTGAGAACCACGAGCAGTGGACTACGCATTGAGGTCCATTCATGCCCCTATTGGGGGTGGGGGCTGCTAACCTCGGGCTACCTCAACATCATCACGCTCGAAGGGCCGTTGAAGGAACGGTCTCGACTGGTGCTGGACACGGTCAGTTGTCTCGGGCAACCGCCGTGGGAGATGGCCCACCCGACTTCAGGCGAAAGATGGATCAGCCGTCGCTATCCTCTGCTCAACCTCAAGCACAACGAGCAGACGTGGCGGGCCTTGCAAGAGACAGGTCGATCGGCATTAAGCGAGGAGATTCAGCGGATGAAGGATCACGCTGAGACGGTTTGGTCGCGGGACATCGATGATGCAGTGGAGTGGCGAACCGTCATTGACGATGAACTTCACATGGCCCGCCAAGCCTTGGCTGAAGACAACGCACCGGGAGTGGAGCGTGCCATTGCTCGGTTAGAAGCCAGCCTTATTCAAATCGAGAACGACCCTGAGGCGGGTTACGTCGAAGCCCCTGCCTCGATTGTGTCCGACGGCAGCGACCGATTGCCAGAAGAAAACCCCAAACCCGTTGAAGCGATTGAGCTGACCCAAACACTGGCCGAGAACGACGATGTTCCCTTCCTTGACCTCACCGGGCCTTCATCGGATGAAGAAGAATAATCCGCGCGTCGCGTTCATAAGGGGGAGGGCGTTCGCCATAATTGGTCCACATGGCGGCGAAGAAGAAGAAGAAGAACGACGGCAGCGGTATTCAGCAGGCTGCAGGTTTGATTCGCTATTTCGATGAAGAGTCCGAAGAATCATGGAAAATCACACCGGCTCAAGTCTATCTGGCCTGCATCTCACTTGCAGGATTCTTCTACCTTGTCAACCAAGGCGTTGTCCAAGCCATATGGAACCTGATTTGAGCCCTACAAGGCTTGAATCAGAACGACTTGCTTGTCGTTCTCAGCCATGCAACGAGCCACCTCAAGAGCCGTTGACAAATCTTCAGTAACGCCCAGCACCTCTTCACCATTCACGGTTTGGACAACCAGGCGATGAGTTAATTCATGGAGGGTTGATGCCTCAATGCGTTCAAAAATCCAATGCTCGTTTTCAATACGGACCAAGGCTGGAACCTCCGTCAGCGGACCCATTTGTTCGCCAACACGTTCGGTCCGAGACGTGAGCGAAGCGAGATCCTTCGTTGGCCGCCAGAGGCGTTGAATCAGTGGCATTCGTAATTTTCGTCGTGGTTCAACGCCTGCGCGGAAAGCTCGTGCCATAAGGGTCCCATCCCTGAAATCCTAAGATTTCAAATCTGGGTCTTTTCTCCCACCTTTAAAGAACGCGCAACATGGAGCCGTTAATCCGTTGTTTTTCCCAATCCAGTGATGTGTTCGTACCGCAACCAACCCCAGCAGAGAAGTGAGATGGACACCAAGGCAAGCAGGCCAATGCCCATCGTTTGTTGAGGGCTTGCAGCCAAGATGGCCCAACCAAGATGGCCCATCCAAACCGCCGCGGAAAGGACCACGATGGGATGGGTGATTCGACCGATTGACGTTCCCAAGTAAACGGTTGACTGAGCAGCTCCAGCCATCAGAAGTGCAGGAAATAGGAGCCAGGCGTCGTTTGATACCAACACACCGAAGGGGATGAACAGCGTCAATGAGACACGGAACCACCAGGCTTCTGGATGATGAGCGGCATCGAAACCGGCCATTGGAAGAAGCATTGATGAAACGCCAATGAACATGGCAAGAGCCATCCATCGCCAGCCAAGAAGCAACGCATCCTTGCCGTCTCCGTAAACGGACACATCATCGGCCATGGCGGCCGTCAAAACGGCCATTGTCACGGCTGTGAGCAGTGCGCTCCATGTCAAGGTTTGAGCCTGTTTCAAAGTAGGACCTTGGAGCCCCTCCGCCACCGTTGAAAAAGCATGCACTCCGACGGTCAATGTCGAAACGAGGGCGATGGTGATGGCCATGGCCAATCGGCTATCCGTCATCGGTCGAGCCCACCACGAAGACGTGAAGGCATCGGATTGGGCCAAGCAAGCCCACGCGATGAGACCAGCAACAATCGTTTTCATTATGGCCCGTTGAAACAGAAGCTGCGTCTCGCCGCTCGACGCCAAATGCGCTGAAGCGGTCATGATTTCTCCTGACATCATGAGCAGAAGCGTGAACAGCACGGTGCTGGCCAACACCGACCAATCCGGAAGCATGACCGTCGGTGAAGCAGGAGGGAGGTCGAGGGGCGTGTATGCCTGTTGAGGAAAAAGCATCATCAAGACCGCAATGCTCCACCAACCGGCGTAGGTCATGAGACGAGATTGAACGAACTCAGCGGTTTGGGTGGACACGGAACGTAGGCTCGGTAGGCGAGGTGAAAGAAGCGAAAAGACCAACAGCGCCAGCAAGCCCCCCTCAACGCCACCTTGGCCCGTGAAGAGCACCAGCAAGCGTTCCTGAAACGTCGCCTCATCACCCAGCATGAGGGCGACTTCAGGGTGTGAGGAGGTGAGTGAAAAAAGATCAATGGCTCTAGAAAGGAGCAATCCAATGACCATGATGGGGGGCGCCAACCCATACAAGCGGCGCAGGACGGGGCGATGCCTGAGCGAGCCGTGCACATAAAACGCAAAGACCCAAGCAAGGCAGCTTAGGAAAAGAGCCGGCAGGTACCAGGGTGCGGAGGCTGCCAGCATGGAACGGAACGCCATGAACCCCCTTTTCATCATGGCGGAAGACCAAAAGACAGGACCGCCGAGCCCGGCACGTGCGAGGACCAACCGACGCCAATGAGGAGCGGAGGGCATACGCTCAACAATCCTCGCTTACCGCTTTGGTTCACCATTTGGGCAGGGACGAGAACGTTTGGCTGGACACAGCGCTTGAGCCACTCCCGGAGACCTTTCGAATCTCGCTTCATCGGACGGACCGACAATGGACCGTTGAACAGGTCAAGGCCATCGGGGCTGTTGAACTCCCATGGATGCCTTCCGAGACAGCGTTTTTTATGCCGTTTGCTCGCGGTAAAGCTCCGGAAGGGCTGCCTCACCGAATGATGGCTCTGCTTCACGAAACAGGTCGAATTACCCGACAAGAAGCGGCAAGCATGCTTCCCGTGCGCTTGCTTACCGCCGAACAGAACATCCTCGCCTTGGACATGTGCGCTGCGCCGGGTTCGAAAACCACTCAACTCGGTGAACGACTTCATCCGGAAGGTGTGGTGGTTGCCAACGAACCCGTCTCCGGCCGACTCAACATGTTGGTCAGCAACCGAAGTCGCTTGGGGCTTGCTAACATCGTCGTCACCCAGCACGACGGCCGCCATTTTGGACGGCTCCCTCCGCCCGGTTTCGATGCCGTGATCGCCGACGTGCCGTGCACGGGGACCGCAACAACGCGAAAAAACCGAGACGTTTGGTGGGATTGGACACCAAAGGAGGGGAGGAAGATGTTCAAAATGCAGGTTGAAATCACCGCCCGGGGCGCAACTCTCCTTGTTCCGGGGGGGCACCTGATGTACTCCACGTGCAGCCTTGACCCGGTCGAAAATGAGGCGGTGGTCGCCGAAGTACTCCGCCGCTGCCCCTACTTGGAACTCGTACCGCTGCAACTTGATGGTCTGACGCTGCATCAAGGGTTGACCTCCTGGCCTGTGCTTGACGAAACAGGCGCACCCGTTGCTCCACAGGAGGCTGACAACCTCCCGTTTTTCACCCATGCACACCTCGGTCCCAACGAGCGAATGGCGTTGGGCATTGGTGAAGAATCAATGGAGCAAAGCATCGCAAAGCAACTCCCGATGTGCTTGCGGTTATGGCATGACGACAACGACACGGGTGGATTTTTTGTCGCACAATTTCGACATCGAATGGATGAGGAAGGTCAGCCTGCCGCTCAAGCCTACCGCTCGAGGAGAGCGAGCCGCCGGGATGCAGATTGGGTGCCAACGGTGAAAACACCTCCAAAACCAACAGCAAATTCGGTGATAGTAGCCCACAAAGACGTGGCTGAACATGTCGGAAACACCTACGGAATTGACCTCTCGCCGTTCTCATTGTGGCAGCGAGGAAAGCGGCTCAACCTCGCTCCGCCGATGGTTTACCAGCGGTTGTTCAAACCGCCATCACCGACCAACAAAGGCGACGTTTGGGGCGGAGAATCCTTTCACCCGGTTCGCGTGGTCCACGCCGGACTTCCAGCCTTTACGCTGAAAAAGGAATCGTGGCGTTCCAGACAGGAATCGCTCTACGCCTACGGAGACCGTTTCAATGAAAACGTTGAGACCATTGATGCAGATACCTTCGTTCGATTGCTACGCGGATGGGCTCCTTTGTTGGACGAGTTCCAGCAAGAGACGGGCATGAACGAACTCCCCTCGGGGGCCTTTTTGTTCCGAAGCCCTCTTCCGTGGGGAATTGAAATCATCTCGGTGTGGGTTGGCGCCCGCATCACGCTGATGATCGACACCAATGAACAAAACATCCTCCGCCACAAGCTGAACCTTCCATGGCGGGACGAGGAGGAATGAACCATGCGGTGGTTGTTTTTTGTGGCCCTGACGTGTTTGTTTCTCCTTCCTGGCTCAGCAGCCAATGAGGAACCGTGGGCCATTCATGCCGAGGAAGAAATTCAAGTCAGCAACGCAAAGCAGTTACGAGAGGTTTACGTGCCCGCCTCCCTCCAAGACACCCCCGAACCCGCCTCAAACCACGTGCAGTGGACCTGGTGGTCGTGGAGCGAAGAAACAGGTTCGTCTTGGCCCGATGATGACGCCTTGTACCGAGCCTCAAATCGGAACATCTCCTTGAACGCCTCAACCAACAAAGCAACCACGGAAACGCATGAACGTCCACCATCGGAGCTCCTCGAACTGAACGGTAAGGTCAAGGTCGTCTCAGCAGAAGACCGAACCCGCATGGTCGCTTTTGATCTTGAACTCACGCCTCAAAACAACCTGAGCAACCATACCATTCTCTATGTCGTGCTGACCGAAGATTTGGCGTTTGACCAACACCAACGCGAACTCAAGCACCTGGTTCGGGAAATGAGGCCAGAGGTCGCGTTCTCCGTCAAGGCCAACAACACCACCTCGTTTGTCTCGATGCTTCCTGCTGACCATCTCGAAGCCGCTGGTGTTGATTTGACATCACAGCCCACTGGATGGTCGTACACCATCGCGGTGTTTGGCAGCGCAGCCGGAGAGAACACGGAAACGGAGTTGTTGTGGATGGCGCATGGGGAACTCCCCTCTCCGGCAAAACACATCACGGCCAATCAGGCATGGACCCCGCTGTTGCTTACGGCCATTACGACCGTGATCGCTGTCTCGCTCATCGCTGCGATTCGACGAAGGCAAGATGCCATCCCCCGTTTGCAAGCCGCATGGTCAAGCGAAGACCAGCGCACGGTCCACGTTTACCTTCAAGCGGGTTCACTTCCATTCCACATCAAAGCATGGACGGTGAAGGAACCGTGGAGCTTCAAGGGCAGGCCCCCTCGCCTTCAGCTCAAAGCAGAACAAAAAATCGACACGCAGATCGAGTTCCGTGAGCGGTTTGATGAGGATTGCCATCTTGATGTGGCCATCGAAATCGAAGACTTCGGAGCATGGAAACAACATCTTTGGTTGCGGGCTCCTCGCAACGCTTCAGCGGAAAAATTCACCAAGGAAGAGGAGTGAAGGCTTGAAAGCCTGCTCTTCTTTCCCCCAAACGATGGACTTGGACGCTACCGACCGTGCGTTGTTGTTACTCCTCAGCGAGGATGCCCGGGTCAGCCACCGCTCGCTCGCTCGAACACTGGGTATCGCCCAAGGCACGGTCACAAACCGTGTGCGGCGATTGGAACAAGAAGGCGTCATTGAAGGTTATCGCGTGGCGCTAAATCCCGCCCAGTTGGGATGGTCCATGACCATCATGGCGGGGCTTCGAATTCAAAAGGGACGAATGATCGACGTGCAACAGAAAATCTCTGCTGACCCACGGGTGTTTGCTGTGTACGATGTGACCGGGGATTGGGACTCGATCGTTCTTGCTCGGGTCAAGGACCGAGCCGACCTTGACAACCTCACAAAGACCGTGTTCACGCTGGATGGCGTCTCCCGCTCCTACACCCATGTGGTGCTGAACACGGTAAAGGAACAAGCCTTTCCAGTGCTTGATGATGAGCGCTAGGTCAATCGTCGTACATGTCCACCAGCGGGCCAAGAACGTCAACAAGGCCCGAGAGACCTTCAACCACCCGAGTTTCAGGCTTGAGGCATCGAGTCAACACCGTGCGAAGTTGTTCATCAAAGACCACGTCGAGGGAGGCAAGATTCCGACGGATGTTTGCCTGCAAGCGCCCTCCTGTCCGGTCCCAGTCCATCAGGACGATCACGCTCGGTCCACGATCGTGTTCGCTTCGCCGGCCGTATGTCTCGACCAAGCGGACGAGAACATCGTCCACCGGCCAGCCGCGATTTAGCACCTCGATCGGCCCAGAAAAACCGAGTTTTTCCAACGCCTGCCGATCCCTCCGGCCCTCGATCAACACCGCAGCGTTCGCCGTCCGGTTCCGCGAGCGAGCGCTTGCCAAGGCCTGAGCTGCATGATGCCAACGTTCCTCGGCATTGGACGAACCTCGGCCAATCCCGTGAAACGAGTCACGGCTCATTCAAGTCCCTCCATCAGCGACTCGAGAAGAAGGGCAAGTGCCTCAGCGGATGTGTTCTCAACCCGAACCGATTTCATTCGGGACGTGTGGCCAGCGGTTATGCTGAGCGAGGAGGGTTCGATTTGGAGTTCAGTAGCGAGCACGTGCACAACCGCCAAGTTCGCTTTCCCCCGCTTGGCCTGGGCCTTTACGGCGACTGAGATTCGACACCGCCAACGATTGAATCCAGTGATGCCTTGGGTTTTGGATGCGGGTTGAACTTCAACATCGAGGAGAACCGAACCATCGAGCGTGGGTGAAAGACAAGAACTGACGCCCATAATGAACACTTTCCGCGGGGGGTTCAAGTAGCATCGCATCGTTGTGAAAAGCGAGGCCCGATACCGTGGTTCAAGCGTTCAATTTTAGCGTCAAAAAATCGCGAAAAAAGCGCGTACCAACACGCCGTGAGGCTGTTCAAACGACCAATGGTTCTAACCCCCCTCAAGTAACGCTTAAGGAGGGCGCACACGGCCGGTTAAACGGGGTGGTTGCTTGGTAGCAGAAGATACAGTCTTTGCTGTCCTCTATGATAAGTTCATGTTTTGGGCCATTTTGGTCGGCGTGTTCACCTTCGGCTGGATGTTTCTGGCCATGCTTCGGTACCGAGAGGGGGTTGAACCCGATACCACGCACATTGACCGCATTGAAGTGGGGTCGTTCCCGGTCGAACGGCACAACACCAAACTTGAGATCTTCTTCTACGTCGCTCCAACCATCATCGTCGCATGGCTCATCGTTTTAGCCCTTTCATCAAACACAGCCGTTTGGGTCCTGCCCGATGGCGAAGAAGCCCACGACATGAAAATCGTTGGAAAGCAATGGTTCTGGGAGTTTGAATACAAAGACTCCCTCACGTGGGAAGACGACCCCGGAATCACCGGCATTAACGTTGATTGGAAGGGGACCACGCTTTCGGTCAACAGCTCCAATGCTCTGGCCGTCAACGTCTCCGTCACAACGGTCGGCGGAACCACGTTTAGCGACACGGTCACTCACGACCCAATCTCCATCGACACGGTCACTGGACAAGCCATTGCGGCCATGACCTTTGCTCCAGAGAAGCATGCCGTCGTGGAAGTCACGGACGCTGAGGGAGAACTGCTCCACACGTGGATGCACATTCCCGGCGAGGACCCAAACGGATACCGAGACAACTTTGCGTTTTCATCTGCGCTGGGTGAGGACATGATTCTGCCTTGCGACACCGAAGTGATTTTCGAAATGCACTCCGCCCCGTCCGATGATTCCAACCCGAACTACATCGGCGTGCAACACTCGTTTTGGCTTCCAGAATGGGGCGTCAAAGAAGACTTGGTTCCCGGCATCGAAGGTGGCACGTACATGACCGTCATGCCCGATGACCCTGGCCTGTATCCCATCAAGTGTGCAGAATACTGCGGAAACCAACATTCCATGATGGTTGGCCAAGTCAAAATCGTTGCCGAAGATGGAAGGGATTGCGACTTTGACTCGGGCGTGAAAAAGCTCACTGACGGATCGTCCGGAGGGGATTACTGATGCGCGGTCGTGCAACGCTCCTTCTCGGCGTGTTGCTGATCGCCCTGATGGCGGCCCCCCAATTTACGGCAGCACCGGGTGGAATCGGCACGGCGGGCGACCAAGGTTGCACGTGCCACGGTGGCGCATCGCCTGACACAGCCGTGCTGGTTGATGGCTTGCCCGACACCTACAACGCCAGCGAGGTCTACACGTTCACGGTCACTGTCGAAAACAACCTCTTCGACCCTGAAGACACGCCCGACTGGAACGGCCGCAAGGGCGGCTACCGTATCCTTGTCTCGCACGGCGACGTCTCTGCCGTCCCTGAATCCCTCAGCCAAACGATGGACGGGGGATTGACCCACACGGAAGAAGCCAATACGGTTCGCTCCTGGACGTTTGAATGGACGGCCCCTGCAGCAGACGACCTCAACGTTGAGATGACCATTTACGGCAACGCCGTTAACGGCGGAAATGGAGCCGGGGGCGACCACTGGAACGTTGCAACGGCATCCATCGCTGGCATCAACGCTGGCGCATTGGCGCCGAGTGCCAGCGCCTTGGTCATCTTTGTGACGTCGATTGGCCTAGCAGCCGGACTTATTTTCATGGGCGTTCTTTGGGTCTTCTACCGCCGCTCACCGGACACCTTCACGATGGAACGGTTCTGGAGCTTCCTCAAGCCTTGGTTGACCACCACTGACCACAAGCAAGTCGGCATCATGTACTTCCTGTTTGGTTTCTTTTTCTTCCTCGTTGGAGGATTGCTGGCCCTGCTGTTCCGAGTTCAGTTAGCACTACCGGAGAACGATTTCCTCACCTATGACGAATACAACTCGTTCTTTACCCTGCACGGAACAACCATGATCTTCTTGGCTGCCATGCCGATGATCGCTGGATTCATGAATTACGTTTTACCGCTTCAGATTGGTGCCAAGGATTTGGCGTTCCCACGCATCAACGCCATGGGTCTCTGGCTTCTGGTCTTCTCCGCACCGCTCATCTTCACCGGCGTGTTCTCGGGCGAAGCCGCTGACATCACATGGGTCATGTACCCGCCGTATTCTTCACTGACTGAATCAAACCTTGGGTCTACACTAGCGGACTACGGGGCAAACCCCGGCACAACGGCGTTCATTTCAGGCATGCTCATGCTCGGAGCCTCCTCGACGTTGGGTGGCGTGAACTTCATCACCACCGTGTTCACGATGCGTGCCCCAGGTGTGACGTGGATGAAGATGCCGCTGTTCACGTGGTCGGTGTTCATCAGCGTGTTCATGCTCTTCATGTCCTTGCCAGCGCTCATCATCGGTGTGTCCTTCCTCTTGTTCGACCACACCATCGGCACACAGTTCTTTGTCGCTGGCGGTGACCCGCTGCTCTTCCAGCACCTGTTCTGGTTCTTTGGTCACCCTGAAGTCTACGTCGTTATCGTCCCGGCCTTTGGTATCGTCTCCGAAGTGCTCGCCACGTCGGCGCGTCGTTCCATCTTTGGATACAAATCGATGGTGTTCGCCATGGCAGGCATTGGCATCGTTGGATTCATCGTGTGGGGACACCACATGTTGACGTCGGGTATGGATCCGTTCTGGCGAGCGTTGTTCATGATCATGACCATGCTCGTGGCCATTCCTACAGGCGCGAAAATCTTCAATTGGCTCGCTACGTTGTGGGGCGGTTCGCTCGTCATGAAAACCCACACGCTCTGGTCCTTGGGCTTCCTCGTAACCTTCACGCTCGGAGGCATCTCTGGGATGTTCTTCCCGGTTGCTGGCCTTGACGTCCACTTCCACGATTCCTACTTCGTGGTGGCCCACTTCCACTACGTGTTCATCGGCGGGACGGTCTTTGCACTCTTCTCTGCCGTGTATTACTGGTACCCTAAGGCCACTGGACGCAAGCTCAACGAAACCCTTGGACTCTGGCACTTCCTCATCGGCTTTGCCTCCTACAACGCTGCGTTTTGGCCCATGCACGCCTTGGGCATCATGGGCATGCCCCGTCGGACCCATACGTACACCATTGAATCGGGCTTTGCCGAGTACAACATGGCCGTCTCCACCTTCGCCTTCATCTTCGGAATCAGCCAGTTGCTCTTGCTCTGGAACATCATCTACTCGTCTCGACGAGGAGAACCTGTGGGCAAGGACCCATGGGGTGGCTGGTCTCTTGAATGGTCGACCACTTCGCCACCACCAACGCCGTCCTTCCACGACATCCCAACGCAGTACGACAAAAACGAAGAATTTGGCCACCACAAGCATGAGGGTCCTACCCTCAAGGAGAAATTGTGGGCTGCTGAACCGAAGGGGGCGGAAGAATGAGTGGTGGAGAAGCCGATGTTGAAAGCAGCGTTTGGATGCGCGCTGTGTTGATTGGTGGTGTTTTCCTGACCATTGGTATCCTCGCCTTTGGGTCCATGGGCGTTGGCGTTGCCAACGTCAAACACGTGGCCTATGAAGAAGCCATACTGGACTATGAGGATGCAAAAGCAGACTACTACAAGGCGAAAGGCATCTACGACTTCGCCAAAATTGACAGCACAACCGCGTCAAACGCTTACGATGAGGGAGTCGCCAACGGCGCCAGTGAAGCCGACCTCAGCCTGCTCTATGAAACCAAGAACACCAACCAACAAGTGTATGAAGAAGCGAAGGCGAACTACACGACCAGTGAGGCAGCAAAGGATGAAGCTCATCACCATGAGGTCGATGCCCACCTCTCCTACCTCACATGGCGCACGGCAGGAATTACCATCCTTTTGATGTGCATCACCTACGCCGCGTTTATGGGCTTGGGTGGATTTTTGAATTCCATCTACCCTGACGATGCAGGCCACGACGACCACGGTTACGGAGGCGACGACCACGAGCACCATGGTTCAGGGTCTCCGATTGTGTTTTCGCTTGGTGTTCTGCTCTTTTTGATGGGCTTCCCTTCCTTCCAAGGTAGCCTCGGTGATATGTTGTCAGGTGTTGAAGCCAACCTTGGTGACCTCGCCCTAAGCATGCTCGGGCTGACCGTCGTGACGGCCGGTATCGCCAATTGGTGGCGAGAAGACCTGCCCTTTATCGGCAACCACGAACAAATTGCGACGTCCGATCCCTTTTCTGGGCAACACATCCGCAAGGCTGGTATTTGGGTCTTCATCATGTCCGAAGTGATGGTGTTCGCCACGTTTTTCTCCGCATACCTCCGCATGCGAACCGAGTGGTGCACGGGCTGGCAAGTAGCAAACGAGAACGAAAATTGCCTGGTTGAGACATCACCTGGGGTGTTTGAATATCAGATCAACATGCTCACAGCTTCTGATTTCCTCCGACCGAACGGCGGTATGCTCGATGGACTGGGCGGACAAGGCGACTTCATGACGCTCTTACCCGGTGCCATCAACACCTTCGCCCTCATCATTTCGTCCTACACCATCGTGCTCGCGCTCAAGACGGCCAAGGACAAGAATTGGGTGGCACCCACTGGATTCATGGGCAAACTCTTGCCAACGCAGAAGGTCGCTGTCCGCAACTACCTGCTCGCCACCTTCGTTCTTGGTTCAATGTTCATCGTGCTCAAATTGGTTGAGTGGAGCCACCTCGTGGCTGAAGGATTTACCATCGGCACGCAAGCCGGTTCCATCTTCTACATCTCAACCGGCGCCCACGGCGTCCACGTCTTCGTTGGTCTGTTGATTATGCTGTACCTCGTGTTCAAGGCCGACACCGTTGGCTACGACGAAAGAAACGGACAGGGCATTGAGTACTTCGGCTTGTACTGGCACTTTGTCGACCTGGCTTGGGTGGTTATCTTCCCAGCCTTCTATCTGTATTGAGGTGAAAACATGGGAGAACACGAGACGACTGGAATCTTTGAATCGATTGTTGAAAAATTGCCCGGCGATTACGATATTTACTTCTGGAACTTCATCATTTTGATGTTCTTTACCTTGTTTGAAGTGGCAGCGGTCTTCTTTGAGAAAATCCCCGGAACGAACATCCACATCTCACTGTACGCCGTTTGGGCCATCCTCATTGGCGTTGGTGTCATCAAGGGCTACGGCATTGCTGCCTACTTCATGCACTTGAAGGGCGACCCGAGGATTTACACCCGCACAGCGTTGTTTCCTATCCTGTTCGTCCTGCTGATGCTTTGGGGCATTGGACTTTCCAACCCGGGATCGATTGCAGGGCTTCCTGACTGGTGCACACCGGACTGGGAAAACTTCTCCACACAACGGTGATTCACGGCATGCGACTTCGTTTGAAGCAATTCACGTCCGTCGTGCTCGTGCTCGTTCTGTTGTCCAGCACGGCTGCTGCCTACAAAGGAAAGCAACTGGCGCGCGGGCCAGTGGAAGGAATTGAACTGATCGACCAAAACGGCGAATCATTTGTCTTTGACAGCGACGCCAACGGCGTTGTGGTTGTTTCGTTCATCTTCACGCGATGTCCCGACGTGTGTCCTGTCTTGACGCAACTGCTGATTGCCGTTGACAAGGCGTTAACCGATGAGGAACGCGAAGACGTCACCTTTGTTTCCATCAGCGTTGACCCCGAGCATGACTCATCCGAAGTCTTGTTGGAATACAGCGAACGCATGGGTGCATCGTGGCCCCATCTAACCGGGAGCGTTGAGGAGATGGAACAGGCATGGGCTACGTTTGGCGTGGTCGTGCAACAAAACGTCATCGAGATGCACGTGGCAGACTACCAGCCAGGAGAAGCCTCGATCACCCTCGTCGACACCAACAACACCAGCTCGCATCACATGTTTGCGTGGTCGGGATGGACCCTGACGCAACTGATGGCTGAGGAAACCGGGTGGACAGTGAACGCATCGGAGAGCGACCAAGGGCGCATCGTACACGGCTTCAACGGCGTTGACTCACCCCAAGACAGCACGTGGACGTGGGAGCTCAACCTTTGGAACGATGCCAACAACTCGTGGGAAGTCTCCAACCTTCCCATCGACCGCGTTGATGGATTGGAACACGAGCACATCGCCTGGATGCCTTCCGACGGCAACCGGTCAGCATTCCCGGTTCCAAAAACCAACCATGCCTCCAGCGTGACCCTGCAATGGCCCAACGGAACGCATGAGCAACAAGGGCTTGACCTGTTCAACGCTCACCATCTCACGCAAGGCGCCCTTCACGGGGCTGGAATCAATTTCACCATCGAAGACACGGCCCATGGCCACTACATGACCTCCGTCAATGACGAAGACGCTCCAAGCGACCTCAGTTGGCAGTGGGACCTGTACGCTTGGGATCAAAACTCGGAGGAGTGGGACATAGCCAACCTTAGCATGGATGCGTTCGAAGAACCGCTCCACATGGCTTGGGTTCCTTCGACCGCAGATGTTTCTGCGATACCCGATCCGGTTAGCCCAGTCGATCACACCGAAACGGTGTGTGACGGACACGGGTGGGAGATGGGAAGCGGGGCATCAAAGCATTGCATGTGCGATGAGGGCTACACGTGGGCTGAAGATGACCAACTCAGTTGTGTTTCGGCTACCACGGAAGAATACAACGTGGGGCATTCAACCATCACCTACATCCTCAACGATGACCTCGAGCCAACCGTTGCGTGGACTGGAGACCGATGGCTTGTGGAAGATTTTACAGCCGACATTCAGGAACTCCTCGAGAAGGAACAACTGGCCGGCTATGAAGCAGACGTTGTCCCGTCGCTTTCCGTTGGCTTCACCGCCACTGCTCTTGCAGCAGCGGCCGCGTGGAGCGGTGGTCGCGATTCAAAGACGGACGAAGAGGGGGCGAAAGAAGAAAAAGAGGCGCACCCCCCGACGGACTGAAGCAGTCGTCGCATAGCCTGGTATTGCGCCGGATTTGAAATCCGGTGTCCCCGTGACTCGGGAGTTCAAATCTCTCCGACTGCGCCACCCATTGAAGGCCAGAGAGATTGCAGGGAAGACTTCTCAAACTCCACCCTCCCTCATTGAGCCATGCGCAGAGGTCTGCTCGCCATGTGTCTCATCGCCAGCATGCTTCTTGCAGGGTGCCTTGGGCCTTCTTCGGCCAGTTGGGGCAGCGGTTCCGGTGCCGTCTCAGTCAATTTCTCCATGGAAAGCACCACCGTGAAAACAACCCTCGCAGGCGACGACCGCACGTTCAATGATTTGATCCCTATTGGATGTACGCCAGGATCCGACGGTGGTACGTTGGCGGCTGGCTCGCAGGGGGAAATCACCTTCACAGGCTACCTTGCATCAAGCCAGTTCTACGATTCCCACGACCCCGTGATGGGACCGAAAGGCCTTGAGTTGGGCGTTACCACGGCCGTGGCCATCCAATCAATGTCCTTTGACCAAGCCGCTTCAGTGGTTGACGGTGATGGGGCTCGCATTGACGTCAAACAGTGGTCGAGTCCGCTTCAACCCGAAACCGGCGCTGGAAGCGTGAACCTCGAGAAAGTCGACTCCGAGTCGGACACCGACTGGTTCGTGCTCGGGTTAATTCCAACCACCGAAGATATCCTCTCGGGAATGAAGGCGCTCAGCGAATGGCACCAACCCGTCGTGATTCACGGCTACTTGGTTTCGGCTGAGAATTCCAGCAACAATCAATACGGCTACCAAGCAGATTGGCACAGGGCTGATGACGACTGTTCGATGACGATTGGTACGACCAACCGCCAAGACACCCTCGTGTTCGTTAAACGCATAACGTTGCAAGACGCCACGGTATCCGCCAACGGGGATGCTAAGGATGAATGGGTTCAGGGAGATGTTCCTTTCCTCGGCCGTGCAGGGTTCATTCTCTTCTTCCTGGCTGGTGGAATCGGTGGCGCTGTTGGGTTGTTCATCGTGTCAAAGCAAATGCTGATGAAATCAGCAAAGCAATCGATGCGTGTCCTCATTGGAGACGAAGGCATGAAAAAAGCGGCCAGCGTGAAAACCGATGCCAAGGCCGCAAAAGCCGCTGGAATGGAATCACCAACCCAACGGCAAGACCGCAAAGAGCGGGAGCGCAAAGCGAAAGCCAAAGCGGAAACAAAAGCCAGTCCACCCCCAAAGAAGGCACCGAAGAAAGAGAAAACCGAGGACGCATTGGGTGGATTTGACCTTGACAGCGTCCTCGCCTCCACCTCCACTGGAAGGCCCACTGGTGCCGTACCCTCTGGACGAAAATCTTCGGTTGTTGCCACTGAGTCCGCCCAAGAAATGGACCGCATGAACACCCAAGAATCAACCCCTTCATCCCTCCCTGCCAGCGTTGGACAGCCACGTCAAACCGGGACTACAATCCCAGATCGCACAAACCCGGTCCAAGAGCGCAAAAAACCACCCGTTCGTCGGCGAAAGACCGTCAAGAAAAGCAAGAATCCTGAAGAAACGCATGATGCGGCGCCTGAGCCTGAAGTTGCCCGCTATGAGGAAGACGAGGACTTCTCCGACTTTTCCTTCTAGGCTGGACGCATGATGTGCGTGGCGTGTTTGATGACCTGCATGTCCAGCGGCGTGGAACCGATGTTCTCGCCATCGATGTTGATCGCCGTTGGTTCTTCGGTCACAATTGACAGGGTCGTAAACCGATGGTAATCCACCCTCGGGTGAAAGACGTGCCTGCCTTCGCTTTTCAGCATCCCGAACGCCTTCAAGACATCTCGTCGGGTCATCTTTTTCAAAATTCCAATGTCCATCAACCCGTCATCGAGTGAGGCCCCCGGCGCAAGCGGCAGCATTGAACCCCCCGTTTGGCTGTTTTGGACCAGAAACAGAGTAAAGTCATCGGTGATGGTTCGGTCGTCCAAGGTCAACGTAGCGGTGCGGCGCCGACTGGCGAGAATCGCCATGAGGATCCCCACATCGTAGCGCATCGGGCCCATCCACCGCATTTTCTCGGCTTGGATGGTTGAGTCAACGCCCAAGCCCCACGTGACCAAGTTGTGAGAATAACGAACCATGGGTTCACCCAAGGCGCCAGGGAGGCCTTCTGTTAATTCAACGCGAGCTAAATCCATCGATTGGCGTTGCCCGTTGAGCGCCGCTTCAACCGCCGCTTCAACCGACTCCAACCGAAGATCATGGGCCTGAGAGTTCCCAGTTCCTGCGGGAATGATAGCGAACGTTTCTCCCTGCTCTTTCCCGAGGAGCATGCGCCCAGTGATGACTTCGGACAACGACCCGTCCCCTCCAACGACAGCGATTAACTCGTCGGAATCAACGACCAGCGCCGAAGCCATGGTGACCAGATGGCCGCTGTAGGCAGAATAGGAGCAAGAGAACTCAATGCCCTGCTCCTTCAACAAGTTCATCACACGCTCGGCGATCTTGCGTCCTCGCTTTTTGCCTGAAAAGGGGTTGACGAGGAGATGGACCTTTGAGAACCCAGGGCTGGGTTGACCGGGTTGGCTAAACACGTCTGCATACGTTGGGCGGTGAGCTCCCTTTTTTCGTTTCGTGGATGCATCTGGAACAAACTCAAGGGGTTCGCTTAACCCACCCTGGGGTGCCTTCGCCATGGACATGACAGCCACACTGTACCCTTGAAGGCTTCTCCAACATGCGGTTTGTGCAATTATGCGTAATGAATAAAATGTAAGTTAAGATGAATAAATAGTGGATTCAGGACCTCAAACACCCGTGGAGCGCATGCAAGCAGTCTTGAACAAGAGGTTCGTGGGAGGCGCGTGAGCGTTGAGTGGACAGAAGCCGATCGCATGTTCATGGAACATGCTCTTTTGGTTGCGGAACGGGGCCGCGGGAAGGTCAGCCCCAACCCGCTGGTGGGTTGCGTCCTGGTCAAAGGCGGTGCGGTCATCGCCGAAGGATGGCACGACCACCTTGGCGGGCTGCATGCGGAACAAATGGCCATCCACGATGCCGAAGAAAAAGGACGTTCACCCAACGGCGCCACGGCCTACGTGACATTGGAACCGTGCAACCATTTCGGTCGCACACCTCCATGCACTGAAGCACTGATGTGGGCAGGAATCAAAGAAGTGGTGATTGCCCACCATGACCCAAATCCAACGGTTCGTGGCGATGGGTGTCGTGTGCTGGAAGCAGCCGGAATCCCAACCCGGATTGGGCTCATGGAAGCAGAAGCACGCGAGCAAATGCTCCCTTTCATGCACTGGTGCGAGCACCGTCGACCTTTCATCACCGTTAAAATGGCGGTGGACGCCAACGGTTCGGTGGATGACCGGTCCGAAGAGGAGGCTCAACGGTTCACCTCTCCCGGATGCCTTGAGAAAGTTCACGAGTTGCGCAGGGATTGCGATGCGGTGCTGGTCGGCGTTGAAACAGTGAACAGGGACGACCC
>CAXHCG010000018.1:0-17851 GCA_964014905.1 uncultured Candidatus Poseidoniales archaeon
GGTTGAACAAATCTACCGAGCCACCGAGGTTCTGCGAGGGTCTGGGTATCACAAAGCATGATAGCAGGGCGCCACAGAGGGGAATTCAATGGCCACGATGTTTCTCGATGAATCCTCGGGAAAATGGATTGCTTTGGCCGTCCTGACCGTGGTGTCGGCCGCCCTCATCGTCGGAAGTCGACATCAACCCTTTCCGGAAATATCCGGCAAATTTGGGTGGACCTTAGCCAGCCTGACCGGCCTGTTAGCGCTTGGAGAAACGGCCCCCCGCCCCATGTCCCTCACGATGATGCTCATCGTGTTGCTCGTCCTTGGAAGCTACGGTGTGCTCGTCGGCGTCCACCACATGGTGCGAACTCGCCGGGACGTGTTCATCGCACCCATGTCCGGTTTTGTTTTCTGCACCGGTGCTGGCGGCCTCATGGTCTTGACATGGCCCGAACTCAACACGTTGGAACAATGGTCTGGATTCTTGCTGTTGGTGCTCTTGGGGGGTGGCCAAACATGGATGGTGTTTCGCGGCTTGCTCATTGGACGGTTACCGTTGGCTTGGAGTCAGGCCGGCATGGTGGCGCTTCAGAAACGCCAACTGCACGGTCCGCACGGAGCAATAGCCTGTTTTGAGCGAGGGTGGGACGCCGATGAAGAGCACCTCAACCCCATGGCTTACCTCGCCTTGAATCGCATTCACATGTACCTCGAGCAAGCCGACGAAGCCCAGCGCTGGCTTGAATCGTTTGAGGACGCAGGGGGAGACGCATCTGTGGCGCCTGAATGGATTGGTGCTGTTCACCACGCACTGGTTGCGATGGGTGGAGATCCAGCCGTATTCCCGTCGGAATCCATCGTGGAAGACGCATGAACTTGCTGTTTTCCGGCGAAATATGAGACAAAACAAACGAGGACTTATATGGTTCAAGGTTGATTTAGTAACATGACAAAACTCAACGAGGCACCTGACGATTGGCCTCTCGGTAACATCCTTTGGTTCGCGGTTTTGGTGTGGTTTTCCTCCAGCCTGCTGTCGCAATCGGCCTACATCGCCATCCACGGATTGCCCTACGATGCCATGACCATGCTCAGGTCGCTTGGCCCCTTCTACTACGTCGTTCTTTTCTTGGAACTTGCTGTCTGGGGCGGTTTGTTGATGATGGGGTACACCAAGTTCGCCCGCGCTCGCCGTGCTCGCGCCACGGTGCCGGCTCATGCGGTTGGGGCCTAATCGGTCGGATGTTTGATTTTGGTCAAAAAACAATGATTCCTCATCGCTACGCTCCGGTGACTACAAGAAGCGTCAAGACAAGGAATAGCCGTGTCTACACCTGCCGATGAACCTCTCTATTCGGGGCTACCGATGGAGTTGGACGAACTTTCTCCGGAGGCAGTTCTCCCGTATCCGCTCCCAGACGGGGCCGTTGTGGTGACCATTGAGCAGGCGCGAGCGACGCTTCCTGAAGCCCAGAACGTGCTGATGGTGCTGCAGGCCATGAGCGATGAAGCTCACGATTTAACCAACGAACTCGAACTTTTGCTCGACCAGTACACCATGACCCACCCGCACGTGATGGAAGTGGCCGAACATCTAGGTCAAATGGTCGCACAATGGCAGGCGAGCGTTGCCCGTTTGGAGAGCATCGGAGCACGAATTGTGTCGATGGACCCGGGACGTCTTGAGTGGTACGGGGTCGTTGACCGTCGGATGGCCCTGTTTTCCTGGGCCGTCGGCGAGGTCGATATCGAATGGTACTATCGCATGGAAGAAGGGTTCCCCTCCCGCAAACCCCTCATAGAGGCATGACCTCCGGGGACTGAGGGGCGGAACATGGTCAAGATCAATCGTGTCTACACCGGCGGTGGAGATGGCGGCGAATCCTCGCTTGTCGATGGCTCACGTAGGAAGAAATCTGACCCGCGTTTTTCCGTCGTTGGTGCGTGCGACGAGGTGAACAGTTGGCTTGGCATGATTCTTGCCGAACTTCAGCGCCTCCCTGACCACGACGACGGAGGTGAACGAACCACCGTTCAACGCGTGCAAACCGTCCTCAACGAGGCGCTGGTTCGCGTCCAGAACGAATTGTTTGACTTGGGGGCCGAGCTTGCTTGCCCTCCAGAAACATTGCCGGAATACATGGTGTTGATCTCGCAAGGTCAAACCGACGTGCTGATGCAAGAAATGGACGCTTGGCTGACAGCCCTCCCCCCGCTCACCAGTTTCATCCTTCCCGCCGGGTCTCCTTGCGTCGCCTGCATGCACGTCACTCGAACCGTCGTGCGCCGGCTGGAGCGAACGATGGTCAGCCTCGTAGATCACGAAGGCGATGACGCCGTTCGCCCGCTCGCTTTGGTGTACGTTAACCGGCTTTCCGACTGGCTTTTCGTTATGGGGCGTTGGGTGAGCATGATGTTGAACGAAGAAGAAGCCCTTTGGGTCCCTCTCGGTAAGCGTCCGGCGGAGAAAGGCATCGCTCATCGAGTTGAGCAGATGCAAGCCAACGACGACGACTTCGAGGCGTTGTGATCATTGGGTGCCATGAAGGTCAACAAAACGTTGGGCCAACCGCACGACGCTTCTCGTCTCATCGTGCGTGATGGTGTCCAACGCTTGTTCCCAATCCAGCCAAAGATAGCCCCGGTGTTCGTGTGAGAGCCTGACATTCATTTCGTCGGTTTCAGCGACGTACCAGTAGACCTGTTTGGTCTGCCGTTTGCCTTTGTGCCGGAACGAGTACTCCGTTCGCTCCTCAAACCCGTTCAAAACCGTCACGTCGTGAATGCCGGTTTCCTCTGCCAGTTCCCGCAACATCGTTGCAGTTCGTGCACGATCATGGTCCTCAACGTGCCCTTTTGGCAGGTCCCAGTGCCCTTGGGGGTACTGCAACAGGAGAACGGTACCATAGTTGACCAAGACAACCCCGCACGACGTCTCCATGCAGGGTGCCTACCCCTTCTCATTGATGGTCATAACGGGTGTTCACCACCCAACCTTGATGGACATGAGGCCCCGATGAGGAGCCATGGGCATTGTACCGCTGCGCAGGGACGAGGTTCCATCCTACACGCGCATCGTCGCCGATTCCGACATGGACGGTTTGTTCGGCGCTGCCGTCCTCAAGGCGTTTCGACCTGAGGCAGAGGTGATGTTTTCTCACGCCGCAGCGTTGCGAGGCGGGTTGGTGGACAAGCACGTCGATCGTTCAACCGTGCTTGTGGACCTGCCGTTTCATCCCGAATGTGGATGGTACGTTGACCACCACTTGACCAATCGCCCGAATTCGTCTGAGGCGTCCTCCTTCGAGGCGAAAGGAGGCACACAGCATTGGGAAGCCACGCCTTCAGCCGCACGTCTCGCTTACGAGTTGCTCGCCAACATCACGGACATGGACCACCTCACGCCCATGATGCCCGTTGTGGACGCCTTGGACTCGGGTGGAATTACCAAAGAAGCCTTTCTTGAGGACGGGCCGTTGCTTCAACTGTCCCGAACCTGCTCGTCAAAGGACCCGGATTACATGGGGCATCTGGTTGATTTGCTGGCCAACGGCGCGGATTTTGAGACGTTGCTTGCCGACCCCATCGTCAAGGCTCGTTGCCGTCAAGCCAAGGAAGAACGGACGGTCGCACAGCGTCATGTTGAATCCAACACGACCGTGCATGACCGGCTTGCCGTTTGCCGAATGGATGAAAGTGGATTGCGCAGTAACGGGTACCTCGTCACGGCCTGGGTGGGCGATGCCGCAGACGCTTGTTGCGTCGTTCACGGATACGCAGATGGGGACTTGACCAATCCCGAACGGCCTCCACTTTCGGCCAGTTTCTATGCCAATTCCTTCCTCAAAGGGGGGCAGGGTCGCTACGATCTTTCACGGATGGCAACCTCGCTCGACCCGACAGGGGGAGGGCACGCCAATGCGTGTGGATGTCGAATTCAGCCGCCGGGGCTTGACGCCAACATGGAACTCTGGATGTCAATGTGGACCAACCGCGACGAAGTGCTGAGGCTCTGAATCAGAACTTGCGCATCGTGATGCTGGTGGAGTTTTCCAGGTCGACCTCTTCTTCATGCTCTTCAGCGGGTGGTTCTTCCTGAACGGGAGCGTTCTTCAAACGCTTAACGGTCGCTTTGAGCACTTCAAACTCAATTTCAAGGTCCTCAAGGGCCTCCTTGGTGTCCTCGATGTGCTTCTCAACACGAGCCAGCACTTTGTTGACCTTTCTGAGGGTACGATCTTCTCGTGCCATGCCACGCCGTCCTTCCGTTCTGTTTTGAAGGTTCTCCACTGGAAAAGGAGGTCATTCTTGCTCAGAAATTGGCGCTGCATTCGGTGCTGGATGGGTTTCTGAAGACCGTAAGAACGACGGCGCCCACCAGTTCCACTTGCCCATCAATCGCATGGTCGATGGGACCACCAAGGCCCGAACAAGCGTTGCATCGATGAAGATGGCCAAAGCCAAACCGAGACCGATTTGCTTGAGAATGATCACCGATGATAGGCCGAAAGCACTGAACACAACGACCATGATGGCAGCAGCTCCGGTGATGAGTCCACCGGTCTTTTGCAAACCGTTGGCAACAGCGAGGGTGTTATCGCCGGTGCGTTCCCATTCTTCATGAATGCGCGAGAGCATCAACACTTCGTAATCCATCGACAATCCAAACACGATGCAGAACATGATCACGGGGTTGCCTGAGTCAATCGGTTGAGCGGTGAAGTTGAGCAGGTCAGCTCCGTAGCCCCACTGGAACACCCACACGAGCATACCGAACGAAGCCGAAATGGAAAGGATGTTCATGGCGATGGCCTTGATGGGAATGATGACCGACCTGACCTGCATGAAGATCAAAACGGTGGTGGCGATGAGAATAAACGCTAGAGCTCTGGGCAAATTATCAGCGATCGCATCGAGGTTGTCGGCGTTGTAGGCGGCAAACCCAGCGACGAGGAGGCGGTCGTTATCGCCCGTGAAATCGTCAAGGAACGTGTCCCGGTCGTCCCGTATTTCTTCAACCACTTTGCGTGAGTCAACGTTGGTCTGATCGCCCACCAGCTGGACCGACATCATGGTGGCCTCTTCGCCCACGAAGGCGGCCCGTAGGCTCTCCCGAACGGCGACTTGTTCCGGTGGAAGGAATTCATCGGATACGTTCCAATACTGCACCACATCGTCGGCGCTCATCGTCGGTGACGGTAAGCCGACACCGATGCCCCCAGCGACCCGTCCGTCGTCAAGCAGGGCCATCATGTAGGCGTGTTGAGTCCGAAGATTGACCTCGCTGAGCGGGTCGGCTCCGTCGGTATCGATGACGATGAAGATGGAGTTAGCGGCTTGGTCGGGCCACAATTCATCGATCAGTTCCATGCCTTGCCGAGACTCGTCATCCGGCGGGAGGGCTTTCCACGATGAAAGTGAAAATTCGGCATAGGCGAAGGGGAGCCCTGCGCCGACCAGAAGAATGAGGGTTGGAATCAAAACGGCCCAGGGTCGGTCCATGACGCGTTTAGCGATGCGGGCCCATACGCCGTCGTCTTTGGCTCGCATGTCAAACGCATAGGGAATTTTCAGCTTGTTGATGCGTGGACCGAGCGCAGCCATCACCGCTGGAAGGACCACGGTTGAGTAAATCATGGCAATGGTCACGGCAATCGTGCCACCAATGCCCAGCGAAGGAAGCGAGGTGTTGGTGAAAAAGAGCATCCCCATGAGGCCGATGGCGACCGTAATTCCGGAGTAAAAGACCGCCTTACCGGCCGTAGCACAACTCATGGCCGTGGCCGTACGTATGTCGTGGCCCCGCTCCATTTCCTCTCTGAAACGGTTCACCAAGAAGAGCGAATAATCGATTGATACGCCGATGCCGATCAGCGACACGATGTTCGTGGCGTAGACCGTCACATCGGTCACGTTTGACAACCAAATGGTCATTCCAACCGCTGCGACCAACGTCCCTCCTCCAACGCCCATCGGCAAAATAGCGGCGATGAGCGAACCAAAGATCAGCCCGAGGATGATGAGGGTCAACGGGATAGCGACCACTTCAGCCTTGATGAGGTCCTTTTTGATACGGTCGTCAAACGTCCAATCAACAAAGATGCCGTCCGTCATCCAACCGGTGTAGGCCCTGTCAAGGTCCACCGTGTCCTCCAACTCCGTGAGGAGAACTTTGGCCTCTTTTCGATTGGTGCTGAAGACAACTTTGTTGATGGCGTACGTTCCGTCTTCGTCGGTAGCAACCACGTCCTCGCGGTCAACCTCATCAACGTCCCACGAATACTCAACGCTAATTTCAGCGTGGTCTTCGAGGCCGCTGAGTGCATCCATGACGACTTGCCTCCACTCGGGCGACGTGTCGTTGAGGGTCGGATGGAACACGATGAAGCGGAACGAAGGCCCCCTTTCTTCGCTTTCAGAGGCAAATCTTTGGTTGATCAGCCGTCCCGCATTGACCGACTCAACATCGTCCTCACCAAATCCTTCCGTCCAATCGGGCCCGATTGTGATGAGACTCCCCATCATGATGCAGGAAATGAGCCCAAGCGCCATCATCATCTTTCGATGGTCATGGATGAACAAGCCCATTTTGAAAAATGCCCTGTCCTTTAGCATTTCAGGGTCGGTGGCGCCTTCCATGAAATTCACGGAAAAAAACCGTGTATTTGAACAAGCGTCATGGGGCCAGCGGACTTGTTGCCTCAAGCCAGCACTTCAAACGCATAGATGAAGCCCAAAAAGGCGTGGATGAACACCATGTAAATGATCAGGTCAGCGGCGCGGCCGTGTTTTTGTTTCGCCACAGCGAAGGACTCACCGGCTTGTCGTTGGGCCCTCGCCCGCTTCCCGAGTCGCGTCATGAAGACCATCAGTCCAAAGCCGACGGGCCCCAGAAAGCCGTGGAGGGATTGAGGGGCCATTGCAGCCCAAGGATTGCCATCTTCGTACCAGCCGGTGAACCCACGTGCGGCAAAGGCGATGAGAATCACGCCGCCGGTCGCCCAAAGAAGGCGTTCTCCGTTGGTTTCGTGGCGGGCCAAATGGGCGGCTCGTTCTTCGCCCCTCAGCACATAGGACTTCTTTCGCCATGCGTATTGCCACCACACCCAAACCACCAACGCACTCGCAAGGAGCGGATGGAGTAACAGCGCAACGGTCGGAATCAAGTCCATGCTGTCTCACCGTCGGGGAGGCGGCTTTGGTTCAAGGAAGTATGCTTTTGCTTCTCAAATTGGGCAGCACAGCCCATCGGTGGATTGAAGTGGCGGCGTTCGTGGGGAGAAATGAGGGGATGAAAGGGTGGACGAATCGTACATGGAAACCTGCCTCAAGGCAGCGTTTTCAAAACCCAAGTCGGGTGCTGTACGCGTCTCCATCATGAACCGTGAATCTGCATGGAAGATGTTGGAAAAACCCCTGCGGGCTCACTTGGTCATCGCTGCACACGAGCAGGAACCACCGGCCTCGGACGACGAGGACGACGACAATGCACCACGCCGCCCCACCATGCATCGTCCAAGGGGTCGTATGCGTCGTTCAGGGCGCCAAACCGGTCCCGCCCACATGTCTTGGCTTCACGCACCGCAAGCGATCATCGACGAATCGCCCTACTCCACGGCCTACCAACTGGCGACGCTTTTGGTTCACAAGCAAATGGACCAAGACAACTGGGACGAAGCGTGGAACGCCCATGAACATCTTCTGCGAGAAACCTGCATGGTTGAGGGCGTGCATCCGGTGTGGCACACGATCGGTGAAAAAACGCCGCTGCTCGGGCAGTTCCTTGCGTTTCCAAAAGCAAAAGTCAAGGCCGTGAAGAAAACGACCAAAATGGGAACGGATTTCTTGTGGATTGACCCTCGAGAAAAAGACGACGTGATCACGGTTCTCAAACTCGCCAGCGCGGGCGTGAACGACCCGGACATCAAGGTCGCCTTGCAGAAAGCCACGCATCAAATCTCAGGCGGACGAACCGTTGACCTTGAGGGCCCGTTGGGTAGCTTGACCGATTCCATGGCTTTCATCACCGTTGTTTTGGCCCTCAACGCAGGCAAGGACGTGCCTGAGGAGGCCCGAAAGGCAGGCAAGAAAGCCGATGCTGAATTGGCTGAGGCACTGGAAGATTTTGAGCAACTTGTTCAAGGCATTGTGAATGACTGGGCGGCCATTCTCTCGCTACAGCGTGAGGATTCGCTTTCGCAAGCACGCCGTTCACTCGCCTGGCAACACGCACCACCCGAAGCGGAGGGTTGCACCTCTGAACAGCTTGAACAAGGTCTGGCCTTGCTCGATGACGCCAATGTCCATGAGGGCCGTGACCGTTTGACCTGGTGGCGGTTGAACGCCTTGCTTCGGGAAGGAAACGAAAACGAGGCGATGGACGTCCTCGAGAGGCGACGGCTCGACGCTTCGTCGGACGTCAAGGAACTTCTCCCGCTTCTCACCTCCTTGTCGAATGAACGAGCCACCGACTGGCTGATGCAATTCATGGACGACGTTGACCAGCAGGCACTGCTTCACATCATGATGGAGGAAACCCTCGCCAACGAACTCCGCGTCAAGGCGGCCCAACGCTTGTCCGATGAACAAGGTCCCATGTGGGAGGAAGGACGTTCGCTTGCGCTCACGTTGCTGTTGCAGAAACTGGACCTTCATCGGCTCGCCAAGGTGTTTGCTTCCGACCAAATGCTCCCTCTAACACATCCGTACACGGCTCTCCTGGTGAGCCATTTGGCCCCTGCCAACTTCGACTCCGCCCTCCGCAAGCACATCTTCACCAGCCGCGACCAAGCCCTGCAGTCAATCCAAGGGGCTGAACTTCCTGAATTCATCTCGCCGTTGGCCGAACACCTTCTTTTGTTGATGGAAGGCACCTACAAAGACACACCCGAAGTTGGTGAGGTGCTCAACGCAGCGGCGTTGAAAGCGTTCTCCCCAATCAGTCGAGCACTCGCCGCCAACGGTGTCGTCACCGCTACCCAAATCCGAAAAATGGGGAACAGTTTGGACGACCTTGATTTGACGTTGATTGAACGCCGATTGTTTGACATCATGCTGCTTTCCTTGACCATGAATCGGCATTTGCAGGCGTACAACATTGGCATGGCCAAGCCCGGTGATGCGGAAGAACTTGACAAGCTCTTGGAGGACCCTGTGCTTCCGCTCCGCCTGATTCAATCCTATTCGGTTCTCATGGTGGAACATGACTTGGGCCTGCCAAACCTCGTGGCGTGGTACCAAAAGAACGACCCTCTGTCTCCGTGGGCTCCGTTGTCCAGAGCGGCGTTGTCCGCCTCCGCCGGCGATGAGTTGAATTCTGCTCGCGAGTACTCCAGAGCGGCTGAATTGTTCACAAAACAGCGCAAGGCCAGTACGGCCGCTGCCGAGGGCGATGCTGAAGACAACGATTTCGTGTTGTCACTTCCGTTGACGCTGTATCGAAAATCGCTGATTCACTATGCTCACGCCAAATCGTGGGCCGAAGCGGTTGATCTTTTGGAGCGTGTCCCAACCCTCAAAACAGCCATCACTGAGCGGTTCAAGCTCTACCTCAAGGTCTGCCACCTTTCAGGGTCCGACACCAACGTGGCTGCACGCATGATTCGTCAACACGTGCAACAGCGCAAGACCGTTCTCGAAGAAGACGTCGAGGGCAACATGATCGAAAAGACCCGAACAAGTTACAACGAAGAGGAACTCGACCTTCTCAGAAATTACCCGTTCGAACAGGCTCACCTCCTCCCGCCCGAACCCTTCCTCGGACGGGTCACCGCAGCGTCAACTCACATCAGCCGGGACCTTCGTCGCTCTCGAACTCAATTCGAACACCAATTCCGACAAGCCATGCAGGCACCATCGCCTTCCATGGAGGAGATTTACGACATCGCCAAAAATGCCGCCGAAGAGGGTGCGTTTGAAGGCTTGATGTACCTTGAACGAGCCCAGAATTCAACCAAGTTCTCCATCACCGCTCGAAACCGCCTCGCTGGTGTTGAGCAAGCGCTCTTCTCACAGTACAAGGAGGACATCCCTACCTCCAAACGTCGCTTTTTGCACAATCTTTCACTGACTCCGCTGGTCATCATTGACACAAATGTGCTGGTGGACGCTCTGGTTGAAAAGATGTACCAGCACATGGATTTGGTCTTTGAAACCAACCCCAACATCATCGGCTCAAACCGTTTCCATCACATCCTTCTCCATCACGCAAAAGCCAAGCAATTGGTCATGATGATTCCCGACGACGTGCGAGGCGAACTCAAACAATTCGCCAAAGACCAACGCCTCATGCCTCGCTTCAAAAGCGCCATGGTCAACGCAGAAAAGTTGGAAGATACGCTCAGTGAATCGGTCATGATGGGTTTGGTTGACGGTGTGCTCGCTGAATACAACACGTGGGTGCCAAGTCCCGAAATGCTTGAGGCTGTGCCCGAATCATCGGACCACCTGGATGCGTTCTTGCTTCGCCACAGCGATGTGTTTGAAGAGTTGACCGAATTGAAGGGGTATCGGGGCGTGACCTACCGAACTGAACTGAAAGGCCGCGCCATTTACCCCGAAGCGACCGACTTGGACATCTATCGCCTCGCCACCCATCTGGCCTCGCTTCCACTCCCCAACATCGGAGCGGTCATGGTCGCCACCATGGACGGCGATTTCACCCTGGTAGACCGTGCCATCGAAGAGCGGTTTGGGTTCAGCATCGCCAAGAACCACCGTTCGATCAAGCCTTGGCTAAAGCGGTCATCAAACTGAGTCGCGTTCAGAAACGCTTGCTCAGTCGCTGGTGATCCAATTCAAAATTTGAGTGTACTTTGAATCGCTCTGATAGGGCGGGTGATGACCTGCGGACGGACTGTGCACTTGGGTGCAATCCGAGAACTTCTGAGCGAGGGCTGGTGCGAGGTCCTTGAAACCGTCATCGTTCTCTCCCGAGAACACCATGGCTGGCGTGGAAAGGGGTGCTGCTTCATCGATGGTGTCCATCAATCCTTCGTGCGTGGTCGGAAGGTAGCCGTTGTACATCAGCACCATGTCGAACGTGTTGTCGGTGTTGGCGAGGTAAACTGGAATCATTGCGGCGCCTTGGGAATATCCCAATATGGCGTGGAATGGGCCCTGTTGCTCAACGATTTGGTCGAGGTAGGAAATGGAGTTGTCAGCCCAACCCCGGTCGGTGGTGGGTTGGCCTTTTCCTCCCGGCGGGTCCCGTATCCAGACGTTGTTACTCTCTGGCGTGCTGGCAAAGACGAACTCATAATCGCTCAGGCTTGCCATCAAATCCTGCATGCCCTGCATGCTGCGAAGACCGTTGGCGGTCTGTCCACCACCGTGGAGGGCGAGGATCTTCAGTGGCCCCTGCGGCCCAAGTTGGCTTTCCGAACACCCAACGGCGTTGACGGTTTCACCGCTGGGTGTGTTGGGGCAGGTATCGATGTCGTTGGACACGCCATCGTTGTCGTCGTCCTTTTGCGATTCTGAGCAACCGAAAGCATCGACTTGCTCCCCAGCGGGCGTGTCGGGGCATGCATCGACGTCGTCGGAGAATCCATCGGAATCCGTGTCCTTTTGGGCGTCAGCACATCCGTCGCCATCCACGCTTGCACCGGTGGAGGTGTTCGGGCACAAATCGTCAGAATTGACCACGCCGTCGCCGTCGTCGTCGGTTTGCGAGTCCGAGCACCCGGTTGAGTACACCGGTTCTCCAACAGGGGTGTCCGGACAGGCATCAACGTCGTCCAAGACCCCGTCCTGGTCGTTGTCGCCAACCGGTTCGGGCGGCAGCGGTAGATCGACTGAGATGCTTTGTTCGGATTCTTCAAACATCCCACAGTTTGCCACAAGGATGCCCTTTGTGCTGTGTTCTTCGGTGTCGATGGTGAGCGTGTAAGTGGCATCAACCTCAGAGAGGTTTCCGGGGATAAACACAGCAGAGTTTTGGTCGCTTGGTTGGTATTTCACCGAACAGGTTTCGGGGAATTCATGCAAAACCGCACCAGCGACGATGCCCAGCGTTTCGTTCTCTACAGGCGGCGTCCATCCAAAGGTAAGGCGAACGTCGTTTTCCTCGGGCGGGTTGATGACGAGCATCACGGGGTTTCCTTTGCTTTCCTGTCCTTCTGCGTCGTATGCGGTGATGTGAAGAACGAACGAACCTGGCCCGATGATGCTTGTTTCAGTGGTCCATTTTCCGGAGGACAGCACGCTGAGATTCATCGTTTCAATCACGGCGAAGTTCTCGTTGAGCACGGTCATCGTCACCCAGGTCGTTGTCAGGTTCTCGTCGTAGACGTACCCTTCGATGGAAACCGTGGTTCCATCCCACACGCTCGTGATCTCTTCGTCGATCATGAGTTTTGGTGGATAATTCTCCACCTTGTATTCCTCTTCCCCCTCGGTCTTCTCTTCTTCCGTGTCAACGTTGGCGGTGTTCAGCGTGTACACGACGGCGCCTGAACTGCCCATGATAATGGCGACCAAGAGACTGAGCGCGATGGTCTTTGAATCCATGACAAACCGTGGACTGATTCAAGTTTAAACATGTGTGATGAATTGTTCACAACCGACCCGCAGGTCTACATCCGCTACGTGGCGGTGCTCACATGTGCTGAATCATGGTCTCGCCAAAGGCACTGCAGGAAAGCAGCGTGGCGTCGTCCATCAATCGCTCAAAGTCGTAGGTGACCGTTTTGTTGGAGATGGCGCCTTCCATGCCCTTCACGATGAGGTCGGCGGCGTCCTTCCATCCCATGTGGCGCAGCATCATTTCGGCTGAGAGGATGAGCGATCCGGGGTTGACTTTGTCTTGGCCGGCGTATTTGGGTGCCGTTCCATGCGTGGCTTCGAAGATGGAGATGCCCGTGTCGTAGTTGATGTTGGCTCCCGGCGCAATGCCGATTCCGCCAACTTGTGCGGCCAAGGCATCGGAGATGTAATCCCCGTTGAGGTTCATTGTCGTCAACACGCTGTATTCGGCTGGTCGCGTAATGATTTGCTGGAGCATGGCATCGGCGATCACGTCTTTGATGACGATGGTGTTACCTGTGTTCGGGTTGGCAAGGGTGCACCACGGTCCGCCGTCCAACTCGGTTGCTCCAAATTCTTCCTTTGCAAGGGTGTAGCCCCAGTCTCGGAAACCGCCCTCGGTGAACTTCATGATGTTGCCTTTGTGGACGAGGGTGACGCTTGGCTTGTCGTTCTCGATGGCGTACTGAATGGCTGCCCGTACGATGCGAGCCGTTCCTTCCTTGGACACCGGTTTGATGCCGATACCTGAGGTGTTTGGGAATCGAATTTTGTCAACGCCCATTTCGTTTTGGAGGAAGTCAATGACGCGCTTCACATCGTCGCTTTCGGCTTCCCATTCAATTCCAGCATAGACGTCCTCACTGTTCTCGCGGAAGATGATCATGTCAACATCCTGTGGGGCTCGAACAGGCGACGGCGTTCCATCGTACCAGCGAACTGGGCGCACGCACGCATAGAGGTCCAACTTTTGGCGCAGAGCGACGTTGAGTGAACGAATGCCACCGCCAACCGGCGTGGTGAGCGGGCCTTTGATGGAAACAAGGCCGTTTTTCATGGCGTCAAGGGTTGCTTGTGGCAACCATTCACCGGTGGCGTTGAAGGCTTTTTCACCAGCCAGAACTTCTGACCACACGATGCTCTTTTCGCCACCGTAGGCTTTCTGGACGGATGCGTTGACCACGTTGATCATAACGGGCGTGATGTCCACGCCAATACCGTCGCCTTCGATGTAGTGAATAATGGGGTCGTTTGGAACGCTGAGTGCGCCGTTTTCCATGGTTACTGGTGTACCTGACATGTCTCTCGGAAACGGCTACAAGCATCTCCTTCAAGAATCAACCGCCCTTGGCCTGTCCATGCAAGGGCGCGTGGAGTGGACTGGCGGGACAACAATGGACGGCATCAATGGCGCTGGACAGCGCATTTCCATGGATTGGGAATCAGGGCCGTCACCGATGCAACTGATGTTGCAAATGGTTGGAGCGTGTTCCCTCGTTGACGTGGTTGCCGGCCTGAAAGAACGTCACTTTACCGGTGCTTGGGTGGAATTGGACTCCACCCGTGCGGACTCGTCTCCCCGAAAATTCACGACCATGACCATGGCGTACCATGTTGAAGGGGACGTGCCGCAAAAATTGGTGGAACGGTTGGTGGCCAAGAGCCATGAAAAATACTGCAGCGTTTCCGGGTCCCTCGACCCCAGCATCGCCATTGATTGGCGTGTTGTCCTGCATCCACCTTCAGAGGCTTGAGGGACGGCCTTGGTGAGACAGCGCTTCCGTTAGTGCCTTGCACAGCGAGTCGTAAACGGGCTTCCAGCGAGCGTGCAGTCCCTGAGGAGCTGCCATTGGCTGCCACGTGTCTTTGACCGCCCTAACGGTGGCGAACGGCTTGATTGGGCTGCCGCCCATGTCAACGATGAGGGAGAGGTGGTAAGCGTCCCGATCCCGCTCGATTTTCAAGCTCTCGATGTCGATGCGCCCACCTGCCAGTGAGGCACTCAGGCGTTCATGGTCGAGAAGGTCTCGGGCCAGTGTTGCGAGAAGGGTTTCAATGGTCTCGGTGTTGATGACGGGTGAGGGCTCGCCAAAGAATCCGTCAGGGAGTTCGTCTTCTTCATCATCGTCCATGAAGGCTGCGAGCGGGTCGTATGGGTCGTGGGTGGGAGCGGTGTCGACCGGGTTTTCGACGGGTGTGTTCAGGCCCAGTGCTGCGTAGATGTCAATCTCTTCGTCGTCCACTTCAGGAAGTTCAAATTCGGCCATCATGGACCAAAATCCATTCTCTTCCTACTTAATGCATGGTTTCTTGTGGGCCTACATGCATCAACCAAGAATCAGCCTGTGCACCACGGTGCCGTTGGATGGAAACGGCATTGGATGCGAGTCTTATGTCCGGGAAATCATTCAAAGGGGACAGGCTTGGTGGCCGCACAATGGTTGAGTTCATTCACTTTGACTTCCCTTTCCCTCAAAATCAACGCCTCAAGAATGTTTGGAGCCAAATATCCTCGATTCGACACGATGTGTACGCTGATGAGTTGCAGCAGTACGAATCCAATGCCGAACGGCAAATCCAAGACCCTGGAAAGCACTTCATCGCTTCCTTGGAAGGTGATGAGCTCACGGGCTACATCAGTCTTAATCCGCCAAGTCGTCAGCCATTCAGGCTTTCCAACTACTTCTCGCAGGAAGACCTCAACCGGACTGTTTTCGCGCTGTGCGATGACCCGTCTACCTCAACGTTCGAGGTAAGAGGGTTGACGGTCTCGCCACCTCATCGCGGAACAAACCTCTCGTTTCACCTGATGCGCCATGCGCTGGAATTTGTTGTTGAGCGTGGCGGCACCGACATCGTTGCGATGGGCCACACCGACGTGGTGGCGCTGTACGAAAAAAACGGCATGACGGCCTTTCGAGACGTTGGCGTTCAGCACGGTCAGACGGTCTACTGCCCCATGCACCTGAAGGCAACGACGGCCATGAGGGACTTTGCCGAGGAAATTCAACACAGCAAAGAACTTGAGGCGGCAGGCAGCGAAGACACAGAAGATGTTTGTTACCACGGAGGGCAATCTTGGGACGCTTCAAGGTTTGATTTTGATGTTCGTGAATCGTTGATCGTAGCCGATGTTTTGGACAGTCCATTTCCGCCCTGTCCTGAAGTTCTGGAACTGCTTGGTGGCCAACTGGAGCGCTGCTGTCAAGAATCCCCGCCCACCCAGTGCGAGGAGTTAATCCAGACCATCGCTGAAGCGCGTGATGTTCCAGCCCACCACGTGGCGGTCTCATCAGGATCGTCGTCGCTCATGTTCTCCTTGCTTCCTCAACTGTTGAACGAGCAGTCTCGTGTGTTGTTGTTGTCCCCAATGTATGGAGAATACAGCCATATCCTCGAGCACGTCATCGGATGCCACATCACGTATTTTGTGCTTCAAGACAACGATGGCTTTTCCATTCATCCAGGAGAATTAATTTCACAGGCCATGGAGCACGATGCCGTTATTTTCGTGAATCCAAACAGTCCAACGGGGGTGTATTGCGATTCCATGCTTGACATTGTCGAGCAAATCGGCCGGTCTGCGACTCCCTCATCGAAATGCAAAATGATTTGGGTTGATGAGACCTACATCAATTACGTTCCCACGGCAACGTCGCTGGAACCGTCCACGGCTTCAATTCCTGAACTGATCGTGTGCAAGAGCATGAGCAAGTGCTACGCTCTCTCCGGACTGAGGGTGGCGTATGCAGTCGGCCAGCAGATGGTGAAGCTCAAGAAATTCATTCCACCGTGGGCCGTCAGTCTGCCGGGGCAACTTGCGGCTGTTGCAGCCTTGCGAAACGAAGCGTATTACGCTGCACAGTACGAGATCATTCATCGCGAGCGAGCGAAAATGCAAGCCTCACTGGAGGCGCTTGGGTTCCGCGTATTCCCAAGCGTTGCCAACTATCTTTTGACGTATTTGCCGCCGGAATCGGGGTATTCATCAACGGCATTTGTTGAAGATTGTCGGGCGAAGAACCTCTTTGTACGGGACGCACAAAACATGGGTGTTTCTCTTCCCAGGAATGCGGTACGTTTCGCCATTCGAAACGAAGATGAAAACGCAAAAATGATTGAAATTATTTCTGCGCTTCTCAGCACGGCTTCAATGAGTTCCCTTTGAGTGAGTTGCCCGGCAGACGGTAGCGTCTGACAAGACCCACTGCGAGCCCACTGCATTCTCATATGATTGCTTAGGGTAATCGGATAACCCCTTCGTATTTTTTAGAAATGACTCTTACCATTGAATGATTTTAATTAATTTTATTTGTAATGTCCCCAGAGATTGCACTGTCTTGAATATTGTAAGTGATGTTTTGAACGATAGGAGTATTCTTTTCAGCTTCTGCTAGTTTGGCTTCTAACTCTTCTTTTTCCTGCTGAGCGACTGCCAATTCATGCTGCTTCTGAGCAAGTGCCGCTTCAGACATTTCCTTTTGAGCGGCTTCGCTTCGCAGTTGTTGAGTTAATTGGGCTTGATTAGCCAACAATTGGCGTAATCTTTGTGCTTCAATTTGCGCTTGTCTATTCTGATGTTGTAATTCCTTTTCCCGCGATGAACCCTCCGGCACTGGAACAGATTGTGGTTGAAGTGGATCGACTGGTTGGGTTTGTGAAAAGAGCATTTGTTCTTGTTTAGAGTTTCGAACTTTACGCACCCCAAAGATAACTGCGGCGATAATAAGCACCACACCCAAGAGTTCTATTGCTAATTCAGAATCGATTCTACTCTCAGCTGCCTCAAGAAAACAACCAGTAGAGTCGATTTCAGTGCTCTTATCCATATCTGAAGGAGTTGGGTTGTCTGAAGATGGACATTCATCAATTCCATCGTGCACTCCATCGTTATCAGAATCTTTACACCCATTGCCACCCCATTCTCCATCATTTAGCCAACAATCTGACCATGTCATGTAAAACCCGGATGAAGGGAACATTTCAATCGTACCATTATCGTTAGAATACGTTGCTTTAACACTCCAATTGACGTATGCATGGTTTTCTATGGTAGTCACAGATGAAGTGAATGTTCGGTTATCCTCACTTGCTATGATGGCGTATTCTGATGGCCGGCAGACTCCATCGTTCTTGCAAATCTGTGTAATCAAATCCAATGTTGTATTATTATTGAATGCATCATCATTCAGAGTCATTGTGATATCCCAATTTCTTAAATCTGTGGTTACTTCGGTGTAAGAAATGGCATTGAAAATGGTTTCTTCAACCGCTGGTCCGGCATTTACTCCGCCTTCTACATCTGCTGCAGAAACTTGACTGGTTATCGGCAAAGAGC
>CAXHCG010000019.1:0-16989 GCA_964014905.1 uncultured Candidatus Poseidoniales archaeon
GCACCTCGATGAGCGGTCGCCCGCCGAGGTGTTCAATGATGAGTTGACCGCCTTCGTAATCCAAATCCCAAACGGATGGAACGGAGAGGCCTGCTTTTCGGGTCCGAATCAGCAATCTTGCTTCGCTTATCATGCGACGAACGCCCAAACGGTGATCGAGGTTTGGATGACGCCAAGAGCGTGGGCGTCGCTGTTTTCGTACGGCAGGCCTTCCAAACCAGTGCCCGCTCCAGACCTCGGCTTCTGCGCCGAGGTGCAACCGTTGCTCGGGCGTGAAGACCATGCACCGCTCAACAAGCGCTTCTTTTTGAACATTCATGCCCCCAAGCGTTGCTTCAAAAAGGGTTGAGGGTTGGGCAGCATGAGAGCCATGGCGGTAACCCTTCCAATGTGTTCGGTCGATTTCATGGACGCGACCCTCTCGGTTGAAGAACAAGCCGTCGCCGAGCGCATTCAGGAACTCAAAGTTCTTCTTGGCGACGACCTTCTCATCCTCGGTCATCACTACCAGCGAGACAGCATTGTCATGCACGCAGATTTCCTCGGTGATTCCTTCATGCTGAGCCAAAAAGCGGCGGAATCAGACGCCAAATACATCGTCTTCTGCGGGGTTCACTTCATGGCTGAATCAGCGGATATTTTGACCTCGGATGACCAAAGTGTAACTCTACCAAATCTGCGAGCAGGTTGTTCAATGGCCGACATGGCGACGCTTAGCGAGGTAGAGGTCGCATGGGAGGAATTGTTGCGAGAGTCTGGACTTTCCGACCCGATTGGTCGCCCAAATCCAGAAGAACCAGCTGGAGAAAACGAGGCCTACCTCGTCCCGGTGACGTACATGAACTCCAGTGCAGACCTCAAGGACTTCGTCGGTCGCCACGGCGGCATCGTGTGCACCTCTTCAAACGCTGAAGGCATTCTTACGTGGGCCTTCGAACGAGCGGGTCCCGAAGGCGCTGTCTTGTTTTTCCCAGACCAGCATCTTGGACGAAACACCGGCATAGCCATGGGGATTTCAGCCGACCGAATGCCCACATGGACACCGGGTATTGGGGCCATGGGCTCGCTGGAACAGGCCCGAATCGTGCTGTGGCACGGTTTTTGTTCCGTCCATAAGCGGTTCACCCCTCAGCAGATTGCCGACTTCCGTTTGGAACACCCCGACGGTTTGGTGGTCGTCCACCCAGAGTGCCCAAAAGAAACCGTTGAACTCGCCGATGCCAACGGTTCAACCCAATACATCCGTAACTTCGTCGAAGAGCAACCCGCCGGTGCGACCATTGCCATCGGTACCGAGATCAACATGGTGGCCCGCTTGGCTCAGGAACACCCGGACAAGCACATTGAGTGCCTTGATGAGGAAATTTGCCCGTGCTCAACGATGTACATGATTCACCCTGCCTACCTCATGGACGTGCTTGAGCGGTTGGTTGACGGCGAAGTTCCCAATCAAATCATCGTCCCCCAATCGGTTCAAGAGGGGTCATTGTTGGCGTTGAACAGAATGTTGGCCATTCCCAAGTGAGTCGTCAAAACAGGGCATGTCCACCTTTCCAGCCGACCCATGCAAGGAGCGGCCCAACCAAGGTGCTGAGCACGACGTAGACGCTGGCGGTGCGCCATTCTCCCTGCTCGATCAGCGTGATGGTTTCAACTGAAAACGTTGACATGGTGGTGAAAGCGCCCAAGAAACCAACGCCCAACAACAACGCTTGTCCTTCGGTAAGCACCTGTGCAAGCGCTGCTGAAGCGACAACACCAAGGAGAAACGAGCCAACAAGGTTGATGCTCAACGTGGCCCAGGGAAACGATGAAGCAGGCATCGTTTCGCTAATGTAAAACCGGAGAACTGCTCCGGTTGCACCTCCAAAAGCAACAAGCAACCAGTTTGAGAGCATGGTTGCCTCATGCCTTCACGGGCTAAAATCTCTCCTTCAATGAAGTGAAGCCAATTGTGAAACGGGCAGGGTCATTAGCCGTGTCGCTGTGGGAAAGGCATGAATCCCACCGTTTGGTTTCTGACCTCCAATCAAGGCAAGCTGGAAGAGGCTGCTCATCACCTTGCCACCGCCGGCATTGCCGTTCAGGCCCTTGAGGTGCCCGATGGAACAATTGTTGAACCACAAGCTACCGATCTGGAAACGGTTGCTGAGGCAAAACTCCGGCAAGCGCTCGCTCACCTTCCGCACGAAGGCGCCATGGTGATGGTGGAGGACGCGGGTCTTTTCGTTGACGCACTGGATGGTTTTCCTGGTGTCTATTCGTCCTATGTCCACGAAACGGTGGGCAATCAGGGCGTGCTTCGACTCCTCAGCCACCTTCAAAGCGATGACCCCGTGATGGCCAAGCGCTTGCGAGCCTCCTCGTTTCAAGCCGTGGCGGCGATGTGGGACGGGAAGCGAATGCTCTTTGGGAGGGGTGAGTGCAAAGGTTCGATCGCTTCCGAAGTTCAGGGTGATGGTGGATTCGGCTACGATCCAATTTTCATCCCAGCGGATTTGGACGAGCAAGGAGAACCCCTGCCCCCTGATGTCTTGGGGGCGGTCAGCACCCACGGAAAGACCTTCGGAGCGGTTGATGTTGCGCTAAAACATCGTTTCAGTCATCGCAGGAGGGCGCTGGAAGACTTGATGCGTCAGTTTCCTAACGGCGGCTTGGATGGATGACCATCTCCTCCATCACCGTCATAAAGAACCGATGATTGGATGGGACGAGGGACATGGGATTCGCAAGGACCGCCGTTGGGGTGTTGTTCATCTCCGTGCTGGGCTTTTATCTCTCGACGGTCGGCCAACTCACCGACCAAGCAAAGTGGGGTTTCGTTGCGGCAATGGGGCTCCTTGCTTTTCTCTGGATCAACCTTGGCGGGCGCGCTCAGCCAGCATCAAAGAACCGCCGGCCACGCTCAAAAGCTGAATCTGTTGCTGTTGAGTCCTCCGTTCCTGAAGTCGAAATACAGGCCGAGGAGGAGGATGAACTTCCAGAACCTGTCGTTGCAACATCACTTGATGGTGCGACGTTAAGGGAACGAAAATTAGCCAAGATCGCAGCACTGGAAGCGGCCCAGGCCGCTTCCGATGCGGACGAAGGCGATGACCAAAACGACGAACTCGTGATTGAGGTTGAGCTGGAAGACGTCCACGTCGCCGATGAATTCGTTGTGGATTTGAGTCCTGAATCCGTGGAAGATGCTGACATTGAAATCACCGTGCGGGACCGAAGAGAACGTCATGAGGCCATTCGGGAGCGCATCAAACGCCGGCGTATGGGCCAAATGGCCGACATTCGAGCCTCGACCGCTCAAATGTGGGAAGAACACGCTTCAGGCGAGGATTTGGTTTCTCTTTTGCAAACCCAAGGGCACGGCCACACCGTGCTTGTTGAGCCAGAAAATCCTGCCCCAGGGCACGTCTACGGAGCCACCTTTGTCCGCATCGATGAGGCAAGAATTCTCAAACTTCGCCTCCCGCTGGATGTGGGATACGAATCCGTTGGGCCGGCTGAACCGGCTCAGCCAGAACTGCCAACCCTGATCGGTCCAGATGGTAAGGAACTTCCACCCCTGCTGGCCTCCGATGGCACGCCGCTGGCGCTCCCGCCGTTGCCCGCCGCCAGCAGTGCTCTGGATGCGCTTCGCCAAGAAATGCAAGAGTGATGGTTTCCCGTTGGGGAATCAATCGCTGACTATATATAGTGTCAATGACAAATGTAACACGTTAGAGGAATTCTCCATGCCCCCCGACACCCAAACCACCTGCTGTTAGATGCGCCTAATTGCGGAATCGCCGCGGACCTTGTCCGTAAGAGCGGTTCTGTGCAGATAAAAGGCAAAACAGGTGAAGAACATGGGTAACTGGAAAAAGAAAAATGGAAACATCGGACGAAACAAGCAACGTCGCTTCAATCGACGCACGGGTAAACTGGAAAACTTCAATCAACGGAAGCGTTCTCAACAAAACCCGTCCTCAAAGGTCAACGAAGAAAGAAACGAGCACCTCTCTGCTGAGGGTGCTCGGCATGAAGCACGCAAAAACCACCACGCCAAGGGATTTATTCCTGAGGTTAAGGAACGAACCTTCCGTCATTGCACGTGCGAAGGCATGGAGTTGGCATTGAAGAATCAGCGGTTGTTGGAATTACTACGGAAAGAGCCTCGAGGTATTGACCTCGTGTCGGGCGCAGCCAATGTATTGGTGATCTCGCAACGATTCCGACGCCATCACGCCCGCCACATGAAGCACTTTGTTGCGTTCCTCCGGGAACAAAACATCCGCTATCGTTGAGGTTTGATGATTTCTGAACATGACGTGGCCGAGCACACTCTCGGACAAGAGGGGGGCAGTGGCGCCCCCTCACTTCTGGCCGACAGGCTCAACCGGATTCGGTCCATGGCGGCTTGAGTGGAATCAGCGATGCTTCCATACGGCCTTTTCCCGATTTACAAAGGCGTGAACTCCGATTTTTTGGTCATCGCTGTCAAACATCTCGGCGAAAATCTCAGCTTCGAAGGCCACACCGTCGGTCAGTCCCTCATCAAGGGCTGCTCGAACGGCTTGCTTTCCAACTCGCAAAGCATGCGATGATTTGCTTCCAATCCGGCGGGCCATGTCCATCACGGTGGCTTCCAACTCCTCCGGCGCAACGACGTGGTTGACCAGTCCGATGCGGTGGGCTTCCTCCGCTGGGACCATGTCTCCGGTCATGACCATCTCGTGGGCCTTGCCATAGCCCACCAAACGCTCCAAGCGCTGGGTTGCGCCGTAGCCCGGTATCAGTCCGAGATTGATTTCGGGCGTGCCAAAGGTTGAGCGATCACTCGCCACGCGGATGTCGCACGAACAGGCAACTTCGCATCCACCTCCCAACGCAAAACCATCCACCATCGCAATCGTGGGTTTGCTGAGATTCCATAGGGCTTCCACGGCGTTGTCGGTGAAACGCTCGCGAATTACTTCCCGTCCAGCACCGATGAATTCAGTGATGTCCGCTCCCGCCACGAAGGCATAGGGCTTGGCTCGCTTCCCTTCCGGTGGGGCGTTGGGTGGGGCACCGGTGACAACCAAGACACGCACGTCATCCGCTTCTTCCATCCAAGCACAGACGGCTTTCAGCGAGGCCATGACGTCGGCGTTCAGGGCGTTCAATTTGTCAGGACGATCAATGGTTAAACACGCGATGTGGCCCAGGTCTTCTTCTTCGCTAATCGGGCGGAGTTCAACCTTCACGACTTCACTTTCAGGGGGGTTCATGGCACCACTGAAGGCCCCCCTCTTCTTGATGTCATCGCCAGCGTTCAATGAGGATAAACCAAGGTATGATAATCAGAAACGAACTCAACGAAGCATGGCTGGGGGAAAAGAACCGATGGTCAGCGCCGTTGACATGGCGAAAAAATACGGTGATTTCATCGCCCTTCATCCCCTCAATGTTGAAGTTCACGCCGGCGAATTTTTTGGCGTTTTTGGACCCAACGGGGCTGGCAAATCCACGTTTATCAAACTCCTGACCGGCCAACTTCGTCCGAGCAAAGGGCGCATTGAAGTTCTGGGTGTTGACGCCGTTAACGACCCACAAAAGGTCAAAGCAAACATCGGGATTGTACCCGAATCTGAATCCCCGCCTTCCTTTTTGACGCCTGCAGAGTTTTTGGAATTCGTCGCCCGCTTGCGTGGCGTGGACGACATGAAGACGAAAGTTGAGCATTGGCTGAAATGGTTTGGCCTCGAAGAGAAGCGAGACACGATGTGCAAGGACCTCTCCAAAGGGCAGCGTCAAAAAGTGATGCTTGCAAGTGCCTTTATTCACAAACCAAAACTGCTGTTTCTCGATGAACCCTTTGCGAACCTCGACCCGATCTATCAGCGGAAATGCCGCGTCTGGTTGTTGGACCACGTCGCCGACGGCGGGACCATTTTCCTTTGTTCTCACGTCCTTGAAATGGCTGAGCGAATGTGCAATCGCATGGCCATCATCAACGATGGAAAAGTGTTGGCAGCTGGGACCGTCAAGGGATTGAAGCAGTCCAAGGAAGAAACGCTGGAAGACGTGTTCATTCGTTTGGTGGGACGTTCCATCGAAGACGTGGAACGCTACAGCGATGAAGGAGCCAATGACGATTCGGAGGAATAAACGTGGGAGGCACCTTCATCGAATCGCGTTCGTGGACGGACGATGATTTCAGCAAACCGGGCACCCTCGGGACCTCGTCGCACGATGCCGTGCTGAGTGAACCGCTTCGTGGATGGGCTTCGTTTTCGGCGACCTTCCGCGTGATGTTTCTGGAGGAAGCAAGAAAGAGCGTTGAATTTGCAAAGAAACGCCAGATGGTCCTCTTTCCGTTGCTGTTGACGCTGGTCACGGCCATTTCCACCATCGGTTTGCAGTTTTTAGTCGGGGATTCAACGGCACAATCCTCTGACTTGGATTCCAAGACCTTCACGTGGCAAGAATTGCGGTTCGCCCTCCACCTTCCAATGTTCATGTTTTCGCTCGGAATGGGGACGTTTGCGTTCATGGGTCGGGACGCTATCGTCCGACGCACCGGCACCAAGAATTTCCTTCTCGCTGCCCCCGCCCTCCAACCGCTTCCAAACTCAATGGCGCACTTTGCTTACTTCGTGAAGGACTTGTTGTTTTACGTCCTTCTCATCCTTAGTCCCATCATCGCCGGCATGGCGTTGGGGATTTTACTGGACGGCGTAGCCGGCATTCGCACACCGCTTCTTTGGAGTTCGCTGCCTTGGACGTGGTTGGCCATGGCCACCACGTTGGGGCAAGGGTTGGCCCTCTCCTTCCTTGCCTCCTCGCTCTGGCTGCGCGGCCGCCCGTTCACCGTTGTTGGACCGATGCTCATCGTTGCCCTGGGCGTGGCCGTAGGCGCAGGGTACCTCCCAGCCGACCTTCTGTTGTGGGGTCTCGCTGCTCAATCGAGTCAAAGCGGTCTGGCCATTCTCCTCGGTTTGCTTCTCTCCTTGGGTCTTGGCTTGGCGGCCTCGTTGCTCATCCTCGATGATTTCGATGTCAGCGTGGTCGAGCGAGGGGACCTCCTTGCACCGGTCCATGACCGGCTTGGCTTTCTTGGCCGCGGGCACATTCGTCTTATTGTGGCCAAAGAATTCGTCGACCTTTTTCGTTCAGGAGCCATCAAAAAGATGACCGTTTCTTACGCCATTCCGCTGTTGGTGCTCTTGGGCATGGCATGGCTTGTGGATTTTGCGGAGGCACCCATCCCGATCAATCTGCTTTCCTATGCTCCGTTTCTTGGCTTTTTTGGCTTCAATTTCTATTCGTGGTTGACCATTCTTGACTCTCCAGAGTTCATGAACGGTCTTCCTCTCAAAGTGCCAGATTTGATTCGGGCCAAGGTGGTGGTCTATTTCCTCGCCACGTCATGGATTTCGCTGATCTTCATCGTTCTGATGGCCTGGCGCCTTGATGAATGGGGCTCGCTCCCAACCAGCATCATCGTCATGTTTGCGAATTCGGTCTACATCGTGGCGCTGACGGCTTTCTTGATGGGGCTGCGACCCAATAAAGCCATTTTTGACGCCTCGATCATGGTGTGGTTTTGGATTGGGACCGTCCTTCCTTTGCTTGGTTTATTCCTCCTCTCCTTCACGCAAGGCGATGTTAGTTTGTACGGAAACTGGTGGGAACGAGCCAGCCAAGACGGTTTGGCAGCGACGGCACAAATGTACGATGAATCCATGGTTCAACAAGGCTACATGGGGATGATCGCGATCTCGGTTGGTTTGATTTTTGCCTCCGCTCTCTTGTGGAAGTTGATGGACAACCGCTGGGGCCGGTCAGAGTTCTCAAACTGAGCCTCTGCTCCGAGAAGGGGGGTATGTTCTTGAGCGGCGGCGACGGGGGATTGCTCATGGCTCAAGTCGTGGCAGTCTGCGGAATGCCCGGCTCAGGCAAAGGTGAATTCGCTGCGGTCCTCGCTGATGCGGGTGTTCCGAACGTCTCCATGGGCGACATGGTCCGAGCGGAAGTTCGGTCCAAAGGATTGGTCGAGGAGCCTCATGTCTTTGGACAAGTGGCCGCTGAGTTGCGTGCGAACCACGGTGAGGATGTCTTAGCGGTTCGTCTTTGTGATCGAGTGGATGAGCTGTTGGGCACCCACTCTCTGGTTCTCATCGAAGGGTTGCGTGGTACGGCAGAGGACGCTGTGTTCTCAACGCGATGGGGTGAGACATACCGCACCGTAGCGATTGAAGCAGAGAGTGAGTTGCGCTTCCAGCGAATCGTCCAGCGAGGTCGTTCTGAAGACGGTGACCGGGCAGCGTTTGAAACGCGAAACGAACGCGAGCGAGGATGGGGTCTAGACCACCTGATCGCCAACGCCGATGATGTCCTCCACAACGACGTTGATTTGGACAAATTTCAATCCAGATGCAAGGCTTGGCTCGACGAAGTTCTCGCTGCATAATTCGTTTCATTCGAGCGAATGGAATTCGCCACAGCAGGTCGTTTTGTGAGCGATTTTCACCCAAGTGTTATAGTCGTGGAGATGTTGTAGCAGAATGCAATCGAGGGCGTTGGTGACCATGGCAAGAAAAAAAGGCGGTGGCGGCGGGCGGCAACGAGCCCGACAACGAGCGCAGTACGATGAGCTGGACAAGTACCCAGTCATGCCTCCGCATGCGTTCGCCCGCATCGTTCGCGACAAACAAACGCTGAACATCATTTACCAAATTATTGAACCTCCATTGACCAAGAAAGAACAGGAACAACGCGATGAAATCATGGACATTTTCATCCGTTCACTCACCGCCAACATCGAAGAAATCGACTCCAATCCTGAAGCCTATGTCCGCACAGCCATGGACAAGGTCATCAAATCCTACAGCATGAAAATCAACAAGAAGTCAAAGTCTAAACTCTTCTACTACCTTCGCAGGGACCTTATCGGCTACGGTAAAATGGACGTCTTGATGAACGATGTCAACGTCGAAGACGTGTCCCTTGACGGAACGAACGTCCCAATTTTCGCCTATCACCGCAAGTTCGAATCGGTGGAGACGACCTGCCTCTGGGAGACCGATCACGAACTCGAGTCCTACGTCATCAAACTGGCTCAGCGTTGCGGAAAACACATTTCGGTCGCTGAACCTTTGTTGGATGCAACGTTGATGGACGGCTCCCGCATTGTCATGAAACTCGGGCACGAGATTTCAACTCGCGGTTCCGCTTTCTGTATTCGGCGGTTCAAAGACGACCCGTTCTCTCCGGCCGATATTGTAGCGTTCCGGACCATGTCCTCCCTGATGGTGGCCTACCTGTGGATTGCGTTCCAAAACGAGGTCCCGATGCTCTTTGTGGGCGGTACGGCCTCTGGGAAAACAACAACCTTGAACGCCATGTGCATCTTTATCCCCTGGCAAATGAAGATCGTCTCCATCGAATCCACGCGTGAAGTGAACATCCCTCAACCCAACTGGGTTCCAGGGTTGACTCGGCAAGGGTTTGGTGGTGAGAACGACGAAGGTGTCATCGGGGAGTTCGAGTTGCTGAAAGCAGCGTTGCGTGAACGGCCCGAATACATCATTGTGGGTGAAATTCGTGGTGCAGAGGCGTACGTTTTGTTCCAAGCCATGGCCACCGGGCACTGCGCTTACTCAACGGTTCACGCCGACTCGGTCCCTTCCCTGGTTCACCGGTTGGAGAACAAACCGATCGACATCCCTCGTGTGTTGTTGCCAGCGTTGGAGGCCTGCGCCATTCAGATTCAGACCCGTATCAACGGACGGCGTGTACGACGTACCAAGCAAATTGTCGAGATTGTAGGCATTGACCCCAACTCGATGGAAGTCATCACCAACGAAGTGTTCCGCTGGGACGTCACCAACGACGACTTCATTTTCAGCGGCAAATCCTATGTTCTGGAAAAAATCATGGTCAAAATCAACTACAGCCAAGAAGAAATGCGCCGAGAGTTGCGCACTCGAAAGCGCATCTTGGAATGGATGGTTCTGAACGATATTCGGAAGGCCGACCAGGTTTCTCAAATCATCACAGAATATTATGTCCGGCCCAATGAGATTCTCGCCCGAGTGGACGGGTTGAAGTGAGGCGACGCAACCAGGGACGGTGATAGCATGGACTTGACGGCATGGCAACGCATCTGCAACCGGCTCCTGGGTCCGTTTGTCAAAAAGCGTGCTCGTGCCGACAAAGAGCTCTCGTCGAACCTCGTCAAAGGCTCGATGGGCATGATGCCGGAAGTCTACCTTTCGACCGTCATCGTCACCTCAATCGCCATCACCCTGATGTCATGGGCGTTCGTTGCAGTCTTCTTCATCCCTGATATTGGTGTTATCGCCTTCTACGAAAGCATCCAAGATTCTGCAACGGTGAACCCCTGCTTCGAATGGGAATATTGGAATCCCGACCTCATCACCCCCGCACTGCCCGGCAATGGTTGCCCCGATTATGCTTTGCAGGTCTTCCCAGCGGTTTTGAAGGTCATCATCGTGGCTTTGGGCGGTTTGATCGTTCCCGTTGCCGCCTACCGATACAACAAGGGCGGAGCCGGTCGAGAAGCAACCCGCCGAGGCGACATGATCGAGAAGTACCTTCCCTATGCAGCATCGTACACCGCTGCCATGTCGGCCGCCAACGCCACGCCCTCCAAAATTTTCCGTTCACTGGCGATGAACAAGGACATCTACGGGGACGTGGCCGATGACGCCGCCATGATTTATCGCGACGTGACCCTTCTGGGTTACGACCTGATCACCGCCATGAAAATGAGTGTAGACCGCGCCGCTTCGGTTTGGTTGACCGAATTTTTCCAAGGAATGGTGGGCACCCTTACCGCCGGTGGACAACTCAAACTGTTCTTCTTGAACAGAGCGGAGCACTACATGCGTGAAAACCGCACGCGTCTTGGCCAATTCCTTGAGTCAATCGCTCTTTTGGCCGAGTCCTACATTGTGGTCGCCGTTGCTATGCCTCTGTTTTTGATCGTCATGCTGGTCATCATGTTCTGGGTTTCAGGCTCAGGTGCTCAAATGAGTGAAGGCATGCTTTACGGCATCGTTTTGGGCTTCATACCGATGATCCACATCGCTTACGCCGTCTTGGTGTACACGAGCAGCAAAGAACAGGACATGTAGAGAGGGGGTGAGATTCCATGGCGCGTAAAAAAGAGAAAATCGTCGTCAACCTCGACCTCCCGAAGGACGACACAACGCTGACGAGGCTCTACATCATCCTTTTCTTCTCGATCATCCTTGGCATTGGGAGTGGCTTGTTTTGGATCACCAACTCGGGATTTATTGCGACAGCCAACGGGGAACCGATGTTCACCAACCTCTACTGCGGTGCAACTGCTCAAGATGAAGTTGGGAACCCCACGGGCGAATACTTCCAAACCAACCAAAATCCGAGTTATACCGCCAACCAAACGTGCACCATTCTTCAGGATCGCCCCGACCGCATCACCTGGGAAGATGAAGAGTGGAACATGGTGACCAAACGCGGGAAAAATTTTGACGTTCCCGGGGTGCCTGATTCAGCCACAGGCGGCACGACAGTGCTTCAACCGCTCTGGCTCAACTACACCGTTGAAGCGTCTGGAGATTACGATTATACCGTTGCAATCCGGACCTCCTCGGGCGATATTCTCGAGTACGAGAACGAGACGGCCAACACGGGTTCCCAGCAATTGTACATGACCTCGATCGCACCTGACGATCGGTATGAACTGGTGTTCATTTCATCGCAAGAAGGGCAATTCCTCCAAACGGTGACCTTTGACATGACGGTGCACTATCAAGACGGTATCCCCACCAACATGAACAACAAATCATTGTGGCTTGGCCCAGCGTTGGAAGTCGGTCCAGTGAAAATCCATCCGACCATTTTCTTGAACTTCTTCGGTCTCACGTTTTTCTTCTTCATCTACCCGGCGTCCTACTATTGGGAAAGGGTCGAGAACACCAAAAATGAAGTCGAGGAAAAGTTCCCGGATTTCCTACGAGACCTTGCAGAGTACTGGAAAGGTGGCCTTTCCATGACGGTCGCTGTTCAAACCCTGGCCACGTCCGAATACGGTGCGCTCAATGACGAAGTCAAGAAAATGTCCGACCAGTTGAGTTGGGGCGTCAAATTCTCGGACGTCATCGGGCAGTTTGCTGAACGGGTTGGAACGCCACTCGTCCGGCGTGCCATCACCTTGATCGCGGAAGCAGATCGCGCTGGCGGTAAAATTTCGGATATTTTGGTGACGGCAGCAAACGACTCTCGTGAATTGAAGTTCCTCGAAGGTGAACGTCGCCGCGCCATCGGCTCCTACATTGCGGTCATCTGGACCTCATACTTCGTTTTCCTCGGCGTGATTGTCGTTCTGGCGAAGGTGTTTATTCCTGCCATTGCCGGGTCGAATTCAGGCGGTGAAGACGGCGGAGATAGCGGCGGTCAGACCATTGGAAACATGACCATTCGAAACATCGACCCGCTCTTTTTCCTGACGATTTTCTACTACGGCGTGACCATGCAAGCCCTCGGAAATGGCTCAATGGCTGGCCTCATGGCCACCGGTCGTTTCTCAACGGGATTCAAACACTCTGGAATGATGATCGTCGTCGCTTTGGTCATCTTCAACCTCGTCGCCTTCTCTCCCGATTTGATTGGTATCACCGAAGTTCCGGGCCTGAACCCGTCATCCGGGACCTTTGTACCCTCTCCGCTTTACTTTGGGGGTTGACGTCGTGCGTCAAGATGAAGAGGCGCAGATCCATATTTTGGAAATGCTGACGTTGTTTTGGCTTTTCTTCATGTCAGCGACGTTTTTGATTCGAGTTCACGTACCAGACTCAGCCTCCGTTGCCCTCGATTCCTCATTGGAGATGGCTGCGGACGATGCCATTCGCTACGGATTGGGGCTGGACGCCGAGATTCAAGGTGAGAACCGCCTTGAGGAGTTGTTAGCGAACGACGATCGTGAGGGCGCATGTGAACTTCTTCAGTCGGCCGTCGCGCCAGGAAAGGAAGCCAACTGCTGGTTGGCCAAGGACAGTTCCGTATCAACCCCGCATGGGACCGTCGGTACGCCATCGGGCGGGACCGTAGCCGTGCATCACCTCGTTGTCATTGGTCCGTATGCATGGACGGTATCCCTCGATGTTTGGGCTCGAGGAGGTGGTGCTTGATGCGCAACACCCCACTTCGTGAGGCTCAAGCAGGACAGATGCTGCTGGCGACGGGGGTTGTCCTGTTGATGTCGCTGCTTTCCATGGCCATTTTTGGCGTCAAAGTTGCTGGGCTCACCTTGCCCCACGATCCGGCTTCTGACGATGTCATCGATACCACCGACCAGGTTCTTGAATCGATTCAAGCGCTAACGCAAGCTCGGACTGAACTGTGGATGGACGGTGGCCTTGAACCGTTGGAAGCCACCGAGTTAGCGTTCAACACGGTGCACGATGATTTCCTCCATCACGGTGAGCTTCGGGGTGTAGAAATCAAGTTGACCAACATGGTCTTGACGGAGGTGGATGCCACCACCGTTGAAGTCAGTGCTGAATTGGGTGTTTCCGACGGTGAAGCCATGTTGAATTACGACGTGGTGTTCACGCTGGATGTTCAGTCCTCGTGATGGACGTCCAACGCTCTGTTTAACAGCGTAAAGATTCGTTCCACATCGCTTTCGACACGCGTTGGGTCAACCATCGGCCAGTTGGCAATCTTCGCCCGCTCAATCAGGCCTGTTTGAATGGACCGGATGCGAGCGAAGTTGGCCAGGTATCGATCTGAGCGCCTGTAGGAGTGGGCGTCCCTTGATTTCAGCATGCCTTGGTGTGCTCGCTCTTCATCAACCACCATGACCACACCCAGGGCGACTCCACCCGCTTCTTCCCATGACTTGAGGAGTCGAGCGCTTGGAACAATGTGGACGCCCTCCATCAGCAGGTCGATTCCTTCCCGACGTGCACGTTCCACGGTCGCCGTGATTCCAGCCTCAACGGCCAAGCATGTTTCGTTCCAATCGAGCACCGGTTCGCCACTGCTGCCTCTGGAGAAGGATGAGCGATGCAGGGCTTCATGGTGAAGGTCATCGTCCATCGCTCGCATGATTTCACGAATCGCGTCGGTGGACATCACTCGAGTGAAGCCCGCCCGCTGTGCGAGGCCAACGGCGGCCGTTGATTTCCCAACCCCTGTTGCGCCAGCGAGGATGAGCAGGCGTGGTGGTCGCGTTGAGATGGCCTGCGCAGTACGCCGTGCCATCCCTACCTTCCGGGTCATGTACAGAAGGAGACCGCACGGGCACATGAGGGTTCTGCCGTGTTCCACGTCCCTTCTGCAAATTTTCATTCGAGAAATACCACCGATGCCCCTTTGAAGCGTGTTCACTTGGAAGAATCATGGCCGAAGAACAGATGTGGATTGGTGGAGAATGGTGCGTTGCTGAGAACGGTGAAACCAGCGATGTATTGAACCCTGCAACAGGCGAAGTGATGGCCTCGGTTCCAAGAGCAACCGAAGGGGATGTGCACCGATGCGTAGAAGCTTCTCGAGCGGCGCTCGCCAACGCAGATTGGAAATCCATGGACCCTGCGCAGCGGGGGCGTATTCTCAACAAAATGGCAGCGGCAACCTATGCCAAAGCCAAGGAACTGGCCGTGATTGAATCTTCCAACAATGGTAAGACCTTCCGCGAGGCGCTCTCAGAGGTTCGTTATGGTGCTTGGACGCTGGAATACTTTGCAGGGTTGACCGATAAAATCGAAGGCAGCACCATTCCAGTACCGGGCTCCCGTCTCAACTACACCCTTCGCCAACCCTTGGGCGTCACCGCTCACATCGTGCCGTGGAACTTCCCCCTTCAGCTTGCACTGCGGTCCATCGCCCCAGCCCTCGCCGCTGGCTGCACGGTTATCGCCAAGCCCGCTTCTTGGACACCCCTTTCCCTTCTGGCCTGGGGCAGAGCCATGGACGAGGCTGATACAGGTCTTCCCACGGGCGTCCTCCAGGTGCTGACGGGCTCTGGCGCCCTTGCAGGTGATGCCTTGGCTGGTCATCCCGGTGTCGATGGCGTGGTCTTGACCGGCGGTGTTCCAACTGGAAAAACCGTGATGGCCAAGGCCAGTGAACACCTGACCCCGGTCACGCTTGAGCTTGGCGGCAAAGGAGCCAACATTGTCTTCCCCGACGCAAACCTTCGCTATGCAGCAAAGGCCATTTGTTTTGGAATCTTCATGAACGCGGGGCAGATGTGTTGGGCAGGATCCCGTTTATTGGTTCACGAGGACGTTCACGATGAACTGGTTGAGGCGGTTTGCACTGAAGTTTCCAAATGGCCTGTCGGGCCCGGCTTGGAAGAAGGTGTTCGCATGGGCAGTTTGGTCCACGAACGGCATCGAACCGAAGTCCTCGAAAAGTTGGAAGCAGGGCTAGCCGAAGGCGGTTCGTTGGTGCTCGGCGGAAAGGCGCTTGACCGGGACGGGGCGTTCATGGAAGCCACCGTGGTCACCGGCGTTGACCGCTCCCACCTTCTCTTCCAAGACGAATTGTTCGGACCGGTGTTGGCTGTCACCTCGTTCTCATCGGATGAGGAAGCGCTTGAATTGGCGAACGACACGCCCTTTGGATTGCTCAACGGCGTCTGGACGAACAACCTCAGCCGTGCCCACTGCTTTGCACGGGATTTGGAATGCGGCATGGTTTCCATTAACGAGTACCCCATCACCTTCCCACAGACGGCCTTCACCGGCTGGAAGCATTCCGGTATCGGTGTTGAGCAAAGCCAAGATGCCCTTCGGTTCTACACCAAGGTGAAGAACGTGAACGTGAAGTTGTGAGGTGGTAAGGTGGCCATCGAAATCGACCAAAAGGGCTCCATTCGCATCATCAAAATGGCAGGACAAGCCTCCACTCAATCGTTTTCGACGGCTTTTCTTCCAACCATCGCAGAAGCCATTGACGATGGACTCAGGGACGGAGATACCAAAGCGATTGTGCTGACCGGAGACAAGCGCTTTTTTTCTGCTGGCGCTGATATTAACGCCTTTCAACAGGCCATTGACAACGCCACAGCACCCGAATTGATTCGAACCTTGACGGGCGTTCTTCACCCGCTTTTGCAACGCATTCGGACCTCTTCCACCATCGTGGTCGCCGCCCTCAACGGGGTTTCAGCCGGCGGCGGGTTGGGTTTGGCTCTGGCATGCGATGCTCGCATTGGCACCTCTGATGCTCGCATGGCTGCCTCGTACGCAGGCATGGGTCTCTCACCCGACGGAGGCACCACGTGGCTGCTCCCACGGTTGGTGGGTGAGCAACGTGCTCGCCGTTTTTTCATGAGTAACGAAATTTGGTCAGGCCGGGAAGCCTACGAATACGGGGCCATTGATGTTTTGGTGGAGCCGGAATCGCTGATGGAAACCGCCATTGGTTTGGCCACCGTTTGGTCGTCTTGGGGACCTCACACCAAGGAAGCGACCAAGCACCTCTTGCATGTCCAAACGGACAACGATTTCTCAACGCATCTTGACCATGAGCGAACGCTCATCGAAGCGGCTGGAACCACCGAGGCGTTCAAGGAAGGCGTTGCTGCGTTCCTCGAAAAGCGCTATCCATCCTTTGATTGAATCATTGGATTTGGAATTGCACCTGTTGATTCGGCTTGTTCCCACCAAATCGCAGGAGGCCAACGATAAGGGCGATCACACCGCCACACATTGAGCAGCAACCAGCGCCAAATGCACCAACGGATACGATTCCGGAACCCACGAGTTCCTCAACAAAGGGCTCATACATTTCATCCAAATCAACAATCGACATGGTGATGTTCGCATCGTTTGAAACCGTGAACACTTCACCCTCAGCGCAGCGGTGTTCTCCTAAGTTACCTTCTCCATCGTTGATTGTATGACAAATCCTTCCGACCACGATAGCATCTTTGATGTCCCAGTAAGGTTCTCCAGCGTTGGAGTTTTCATCCGTCGTGGAGGTGGAACAGGAAAAACGAGCGGCACG